>DASTVU010000229.1:0-5797 GCA_035758935.1 Pyrinomonadaceae bacterium
AGGAAGGGATCGGATTTTCGAGATCAGGGAGTAACCGTCCTCGTCGGGCATTCCGAGATCGCTGATCAGAATGTCAGGCTTGTGTTGGTCGAGCGCCTCTAAAGCTTCGGCCGCTGAACGGCTCAGCACCACTTCAGACCCACATTCTTTCAACACTTCACTGATCAACTCGCGTGTGTCGGCCTCATCATCAACCACCAGCACCTTGAGGCCTTGAAGTGAAGGCAAGCCTTCGAAAGAAACAAACTCATCACTGTGCGCCGGATTAACCGACTCGGCTTCCTTCAGATCACTAGTCACGCCCACGCAGGGTAACGTGATAGTAAAAGTAGCGCCCTTCCCTTCTCCCTCGCTGTCCACACTTACACTGCCGCCATGAAGATCGACGAGTTGACGGACGATGGAAAGTCCGAGTCCGAGACCGCCGTGTATTCGCGTGGTGCTTGCATCAGCCTGACGAAAACGATCAAACACAAACGGCAAAAACTCTTTGCTGATGCCGACGCCCGAATCACTCACCACGACTTCGACATGAGAGTCGCTGCGCTGCACATTCACTTGTATGTTGCCGCTTTTTGGAGTGAACTTGACCGCGTTCGTCAACAAGTTCCAGACGATCTGTTGCAATCGATCGGCGTCGCCGGAGATTGGACCAGCCGCAGGATCCAGTATTGTTTGCAGGCGAATGCCTTTAGCGTCAGCCGCTGGACGAATCGAATCGATCGCTGCGTTGACGATGTAAATCAAGTCAACTGTTCGCACGTCAAGACGTAGCTTTCCGGAAATGATGCGCGACACGTCCAGCAAATCGGAAACTAGTTGACTTTGAGATTTCGCGTTCCGGTAGATCGTTTCGACTGCCCGATCTGTGTTGGCCGCATCGAGTTTGCCAAGACGCAGCATGTGAGCCCAGCCCATGATCGCATTTAGTGGATTGCGCAACTCGTGCGAGATCGTGGCGAGAAACTCGTCCTTCAAGCGGTTCGCGCGCTCTGCATCGCTGCGCGCTAACTTCTCACTCGCGAGAAGTCGCGTGCGAGCTTCGATTTGAGCTTGCAGCTCAGCTTCACGCGCCACACGTTCGGTCACGTCTTCGATAATCGTTAACGTTCCGATCACGCGACCCTCGTGGCTGAGTGGAGAAATTCGCACCGCCTGTTGCATCTCCGAGTAACCATGCTCACCCGAGACGACAGGCATCGAGATCAGATGACCGTGCAACGCTTGCGACAACACTCGCACCTGACCTTCCAGTGCCCATTTGTAGTGTCGATCGAGACGCCGTTCAATCAATTCCGGAAACAGCTCGAGCAGATTTTTGCCGATAACTTCGTGAGCAAGTTTTCCGGTGTACTCCTCCATCCAGTTGTTCCATTCGACGACATTCAATTCAAAATCAGTACTGACAATGCCCTCCGCCGCCAGGTCACGCATCCAGCGCAAGACCGCCGCATTGAGCAATGTTTCCTTTGAACTCGTCTCTGCCATCATCACACGCCGATCACTTAACTCTGCTGTGCCTCCCATGCGTCGACTTCCTGAATCAAACGATCAAGCGAAGCGACGCTCAACACGATCACGAGGAATCCCTTGACTGAGCTGTCGCGAATTTGAAACGCCGTGTACACCACAAGGGCATAATGCATTTCTGGTTTGTCGGTCGTTGTAGAATCGATCAACTCCTCGAGTGTCTCAAGATGGAGCCGCGGCACGGAAAACGTCACGTGAACGTTCAACAGATTTCCAAACATTCCGAGGCAAGCATTCAAAAGAATATTGCCGACCTCCGTTAATACCTCTCGAGCCGACTCATCAAGAAAAACGGAAGGCTGCTCTTCATCGGTGAGCAAGTCGGTAAGTTGCACGGCTCCTGCGTAGTTCAATATCAGCAACGCATCGCCGGCGACTGGCCCGGCAAAGACCTGATGAATAGAAGCGATGTCTCCGGGAACAAATCTAGCCAGCGCTTCGCGCAACTCTTCGGTGCGATAAACAGCAACCTCGGGTGGATTGAGAATTACACGATGCCCTGTAAGTTCGGACAGGGCAGCGCCAGTACGCGCGAACGCGATGTTGATGAGTTCGGCAAGCGCATCACTCTGCCGCTCAGTTAGTTTCACCGATATCTCCTTCCCTGAGCGCTGCCTGGACAGCGGCGATCACTTGTTCCGGAACAAATGGTTTGTTTATAAACCCGATTGCACCCGCTTCATCAACCATCTTGCGTGTAGAACTCTGTATATCAGCACTCGCAACTACGACGCGTGCCTGCTGGTCCATCTCACGCAATTTCACGAGCACATCAAGTCCGTACATTCCTTTCATGACGAGATCGAGCAATACCAGACTTGGTTTTTCAAGGAAGTAAACTTCGAGAGCCGCCATTCCATCGTCCGCTTCCACGATTTCGTATTCGGCGGATTCGAGGATTCGTCGCAAAGTTCTCCGCGAAAGCGATGAATCGTCAACGATCAGAATCTTCGGTCTCATACGACCTCCCTGATGGCGCGGGCCATGTCTTCGAGAGCGATGCTCTTATCACTCAATCCGGCTTCCATTACAACTGACGGCATACCATACACCACGCAACTGCTCTCTGCTTCCGTGAAAACAAGACCGCCCTGGGACTTGATCCACGCCGCTCCCTGCTTGCCATCTGAGCCCATTCCCGTCATCACTACACCTAACACTCGATTGCCGTAGACTTCCGCCACCGATTGAAACAGCACATCGACCGAAGGGCGGTGCAACGTATTGAAAGGCCTGGCATCGATGTGTGTCACAACTTTGCCGCTTACCCGCCGTATTACTGACAGGTGACGACCCGCCGGCGCCAGGAATACGCGACCCGGTTTAATCTCATCGCCCTCCGCTGCCTCTTTTACTTCGAGTTGTGATAGTTCATTCAATTTCGCGGCATACATCTCTGTATAACCGACCGGCATGTGCATCACCATCAAAACCGGAACTGGAAAATCCGACGGCAACTGAGGAATCAATCGTTTGAGTGCCTGTGGTCCACCGGTCGAAATACCGATCACTACCAAATCTACCGAATGAGTTCCGGCGATCTTCATTGCCGGTTCGCTTGTCGTCGTGATCTGCGGCGCCGGTGCAGTGGCAATTCTGTTCAGCGTGATCTGACCGGCTGCTTTGACTTTCTCGATCAACTCCGTGCTGACTTCAAAAATCTTTTCACTCGCAAGCGCCGTCGGCTTCTGCACAAAATCGACCGCGCCGGCATCAAGGGCTGTTAGTGCAGCTTCAGCAGTCTCATTCGCGATGCTCATGATGATGATCGGCACCGGTCGCCGTTGCATCTGTTCGCGTACAAAACCGACGCCGTCGAGCTCCGGCATGATGAGATCACACGTAACCACATCCGGATCGAGTTCGGCCACCAGATCCAATGCTTCTCGTCCGTCGCGTGCCGTTCCGACAACTTCGACGAACGGACTGCGCGAGAGTATTTCTCGGACGACCTTCCGCACGTAAGCGGAATCGTCGACCACCAGTACTCGTAAAACTCGATCCATCAATGCTCCGCCCTATTAATTTTGTTAGTCAAATACTCTCTCGCGCTTCACGTATACGAAAGCGTCGTCAATTTCGGCGAGGGTGAAATCCGTCGTCAGTCTTAACAACGATTCCGCAGCGCCGACAAACAGGTAACCGGGAGGCCGGATGTACCTCGCAAAAGATCGAACGACCCGACCGATGGCGCTTTCTGAAAAGTAGATAAAGACATTTCGACAGAAGATAAAGTCGGATGATGCCAGCGGCGCGATCTGGCTCTCATCGATCAAATTTGCAATGCCCCACTTGATTCGTGAATGTATGTCGCTTCTCACGCGCCAGCCTGAGCCTTCCGTTTCAAAATAACGATTACGCAAATCGAGCGGCAGATTTCGGAAGGCGCGTTCTCGAAAGACACCAGCCGTAGCTCGAGCGATCGCGTTTGAGCTCGCGTCACTGGCCAGAATCTCGATTGAAGCCCGTTCGAAGAAACCAGCTTCGTTCAATGCGATGGCAATCGTCAATGGCTCTTCGCCCGTGGCACAGGCTGCACACCAGATGCGCAACGTGGAACCGGTGTTTTTTTCCAGCCACTGTGGCACCAACGTTTGGACCAAAGCACGTATTTGATCAAATTCGCGCCAGAAGTACGTCTCCTGGACCGAGAGTGCATTCATCACGTTTTGCCATTCCGCGCGTGCAGAGGCGTCGTATTTGAGCAGATAGTAATAATCGAGATATGAACTGAAGCCTCGGTCGATAACGAGTGACGAGAGTTTATCGATCAGCAGATCGCTTTTGCCGTTATCAAAGAACATTCCTGTGCGTTCATGGATCAAGCTTCGAATCAACCCCGAGGTGCCCTCGGGCAATGCCAGATTCTGTGAACGTGACAGCATAGTTTTTTCGAACGTTTATCCACAGATTACACGGATTTAATCTGCGTAATCTGTGGATCCCTTACTCTTGCCTAACGCAGCCTGCGCCGCATGTGCCACATCGGGATCGTCATCTTTAACCAACCCGGTAACGATTCCGGCGATACGTTCGCCGCCGATCTGTCCCAGCGAATCAAGGGCCGCAATGCGAACATGGTTGAACTTTTCTTTCTCAACCACCTTCTTCAGTGCCTCGACGCTATCCTCCGACCTTTGCCGACCCAAAGCGCGCGCGCTGAAAGAGCGCACCCAACCGTCTTCATCAGAGAGTCCTTCAATCAACGGCTGCACGACTTCCGGCCCAAACATGTTGCCCAACGCGCGTGCCGCAGCGGCCCGAACGTTGGAGGTTTCTTCTTTCATTGCGTGGATAAGGACGTCGAGAGCTCGTTCGTCGTCGACAAACGGCAGGTGCTCGAGCGCCGCACACCTTACTCGCTCGTTCGAGTCATGACTGAGTTCGAGCAAAGCATCAGCTGATTCCGGATATCCAAAGTACCCGGCAATCTTCACCGCCGATTCGCGAACGTTCGGATCTGGGTCATGCAGAAGCGGAATGATACGTTTGGACATTGACGGCAGAGTGAGCGAATTCAACGCGCTGACTGCCGCTTGCCTGATCGAAGCGTCGGTGTTACTGAAGAGATTCACTAGTCCATCGACTGCCTCTGGATCGCCAATCCGGCCAAGCGCATTTGCCCCTTCAACAGCCAGAGAATCGTCAGTAAGTGTGTTAACCAGCGCCGAAGTTGCCTTTGAGTCGCCAATGCGTCCGAGCGCCACCACTGCGGATCGCCTTACTTCGAGGTCTTCCGATTCCAATTGTGAGGTCAATAGCTCGACAGTTGCAGGGCCATGCCGCACAAGCGCTTCAATAATCTCGTCACGTAGATCCACGCGACCCATCAATCGGGTGAGCGCACGGTCCACGCCGGAGCGCTTTAGCCAGCCAAGAACGAGAACGAGCGACCGCAGGGTTTCATTACCGGATCCTGCCAAAGCGTCGAGCAGGTTCTGAATACCTGTGGGCGAGATTTCACGACTGGCAAGATCTGCGATGTAAGCACCTTCGGAGTATTGCTCCTCATAGCGATCGTGGATCGCGGCAAGCGCGTCCGCGATTACGGGAGTTGGAACAGCCGGCGTGTTCAATAACGCAATCAAAGGTGCGACTGCACTGTCATCACCGCGTTGGCCCAGTAAAGTGATTGCAGGCTCACGCAGGAATTCGTCATCAAGAAGCGCCACCATCGCCGGGGCAATGCGCGCGTCGCCGATCTTTGCGAGAGACTCGATTGCTGCAAAACCAAGGAAGTAGTCTCTCGACTCTGCGATCTCAACAA
>DASTVU010000230.1:0-13200 GCA_035758935.1 Pyrinomonadaceae bacterium
TCCTCGAACGTGAGTGCCAGCGGCATCTCTACGTCGGCGCCTCGCTGAGGCTGCGGACGCGGTGGCTCTTTCTCCTTTGCCGCACCACCGCCGAAAAGGTCGGCGAAGATATCGCGAAACGTGCTGCCGCCGCCTCCACCACTGGTTGAAGCGCCGCCCCAGTCAAACCCTGTGAAATCAAATCCCGGCGCCGAACGTCCACCTGATGGACCAGCACCTCGCGCTGCGGCATCGGCGAGATTGTCGGAATACTGTCCGAAGCGATCGTAAACAGTTCGCTTCTTCGGATCCGACAGTACGTCGTGCGCTTCAGACATCAGTTTGAAGCGCTCCTCGGCACTCTTGTCACCGGGATTCACATCCGGGTGATACTTGCGCGCCAAACGCCGGTAAGCCTTCTTGATCTCATCGGGCTTGGCGTCGCGCTTGATGCCGAGTATTTCGTAATAGTCCTGCTTTGCCATCGAATCTATTGCCGATTGCCGATTTCCAATTGCCGATTTGAAGAAAAGGCGGAGCGAGCACTTCTTCTCCGCCTCTTCAATTGGCAATCGACAATGGGAATACCCTTACTTATTCTCTTCTACGTCCACGTATTCGGCGTCGATGACATTGTCATCACCTGCACCACTGCCTGACGAAGATGCTCCGGCCGCTGAAGCCTGATCGCTGCCGGGTTCTGCGCCTGGTGATGGAGCTCCCTGGTAGAGCGCCTCTGCAAGTTTATGAGAGGCAGTCTGCAGTTGATTGAAAGCGTCGTTTAGTCGTTCAACTCCGCCTTCAGCCAAAGCCTTCTTCGCCTCAGCAATTGCAGACTCAACGTCGGAAGCCACTGCGCCGACCTTTTCGCGATTGTCGGTAAGCGTCTTTTCCATCTGATAGACAAGTCCATCAAGACGATTGCGAGCCTCGATCTCTTCGCGTTTGCGAGCATCGTCAGCAGAGTGCGACTCCGCATCGCGCATCATCTTGTCGATCTCGTCTTTCGACAGACCGGAAGACGCTGTGATCGTGATCTTCTGCTCGCGACCGGTTCCCATGTCTTTAGCGGAAACGTTCACGATGCCGTTTGCGTCAAGGTCAAACGTGACTTCTACTTGCGGCATGCCACGCGGTGCCGGTGGAATTCCGACCAGGTGAAACTTGCCGAGGGTGCGATTGTCTGACGCCATCGGCCGCTCACCCTGAAGTACGTGAACTTCCACTGACGTCTGATTGTCCGAAGCCGTCGAGAAGATCTCCGACTTGCGCGTTGGGATCGTCGTGTTTCTCTCAATCAACTTGGTGAAAACTCCACCGAGGGTTTCGATACCGAGACTCAACGGCGTCACGTCCAGCAACAGAATGTCAGTTTTCTCACCGGAAAGAACGCCGGCCTGAACTGCTGCACCAATCGCCACGACTTCGTCAGGGTTAACACTCTTGTTTGGCTCTTTGCCAAACATCTCCTTGACGATCTCCTGTACCTTCGGAATACGCGTCGAACCACCGACCAGCACGACCTCGTCGATTTTCTTCGCATCGAGGCCGGCATCCTTCAACGCCAACTCAACTGGACCTCGGAGGCGCGTCAGAATGGGATCGACTAACTGCTCGAACCGCGCGCGCGTCAGTTTCATCGCCAGGTGCTTTGGACCTGATTGATCCGCAGTAACGAACGGTAGGTTGACTTCCGTTTCCATCGTGCTCGACAACTCGATCTTTGCCTTCTCTGCAGCTTCCTTCAAACGCTGCAACGCCATCTTGTCGTTCGAGAGATCGATACCCTGATCTTTCTTGAACTCCTCGATGATCCATTCGATCAGACGCTCGTCGATGTCGTCGCCACCGAGGTGCGTGTCACCGTTTGTCGACTTCACTTCGACAACGCCTTCTCCAACCTCGAGGATGGACACATCGAATGTGCCGCCGCCGAAGTCGAAGACTGCAATCGTCTCGTCTTTCTTTTTGTCGAGACCGTAGGCGAGCGCTGCCGCCGTGGGCTCGTTGACGATACGCATCACTTCGAGTCCGGCAATCTTGCCTGCATCTTTGGTGGCTTGGCGCTGCGAGTCGTTGAAGTAGGCGGGAACTGTGATAACGGCCTTTTCAACTTTCTGGCCGAGGTAGTCTTCCGCCGACTGCTTCATCTTCTGCAGAATGATCGCGGAGATCTCGGGTGGACTCCATTCCTTGCCACCTGCCGCGATACGCACGTCGCCGCTCCCGGCGCCTTGGACCTTGTAGGGGACCTGTTTGATTTCTTCACTAACTTCGTTATAGCGACGTCCCATAAATCGCTTAATCGAATAGACAGTATTCTCGGGGTTGGTTACCGCCTGCCGTTTGGCAACCTGACCAACCAGGCGACTTCCATCTTTGGTGAAAGCCACGACCGATGGGGTGGTGCGACCACCTTCGGAGTTAGTGATTACGGTTGGCTCGCCACCTTCCATCACCGCCACCACCGAGTTGGTTGTTCCTAAGTCAATTCCAATAATCTTGCTCATCTTTTAGTCTCCAAAAAACCTTCCTTGGGTAAAACATTCCCACTCGCTGTTCATTTGGAAAATGGAAGCTCTTGCCGCGGGCCTGAACGGTTTCTACTCCCCAGCAACGACACTTACCCTTGAACGCTCGGTAAATATAATACCTGAGTGCGTTCTTGTCAACTTTACTTGAGTGTGTCGGCTTCAGAGCGGCGGTCTTCGTTAACGAGTTTGGAAACGAAAAAGACGTAGTGAGCGCCGGAAAGGACGGCAAAGGCGAAAACAGTGGCGTAAATCGTCGGGAGGTAGTAGCCGGTGCCGTAAGGGACGCTCGCGGCGAACATGATGGCCGCGATGGCGAAGATTTGGACGACAGTGTTGATTTTTCCCGGCATTGACGGCCGAAAACCACGAAAGCCCGTGACGATGTTAATCGCGGCGGCACCAACCAGAATGAAAACGTCGCGGCTGATGACGGCAACTGTTACCCAAAACGGAATCGGAAGATGAGACGGCACTGGCTGGGGGAAAACCGACCTCATCGACAAAACGACGAACGAAGTAACCAGCATTAGCTTGTCGGCGATTGGATCCAGAATCGTCCCGAGCTGTGATTTCTGATTGAAGCGACGTGCCAGCAGCCCATCAAGGCCGTCAGTAATACCGGCGAGTATGAAAATCCCGAGTGCAAGGACAAATCGTTGGTAGAAAAGAAGGGAGACGAATACCGGAATCAAGACCATCCGGAAAACGGTTAAGAGATTCGGAACAGTAACGATGCGGGAGGACATTCAAGCGGCCACAAAGAGGCACAAAATACGCAAAATGGATAATTACTAGCTGTAAATCAACGGGCGCTTCTCAGTTCCAGCAAAGAAATCTCAGGAGGGCATCCGTATCTGATTGGCAGTACCACGGTTCCCAAACCGCGATTCACGTACATCTGGGTGTTTCCCAGTTTCCCCAACCCCTTGAGCAGGCGCTTGCGTGCGCCTTTGATGGTGCTCCGTTCGCCTCTGATAGCGACTTGACCGCCGTGGGTATGCCCGCTCAGCACCAAATCAATTTGTGCGCGTGCGGCGCGTCTGAGAAGAATAGGATTGTGTGCGAGCAGGAGTTTCATTTCGTCATCGCGGGCACCTGCCAATGCCAACGAGATGTCTTCCAGCCCGACCATCGTGTCGTCAACGCCCGCGAGCCAGAAAGCCTCACCGTCTTTCTCGAAACGCATGCCTTCGTTGATCAGGACTGTAATTCCCTCGGCGCGAAACAGGTCGGTAATCAGCGGGGCATCAACCCAATGATCGTGATTACCCAGCACAGCATAGACGCCGTATTTCGCTTTCAGGCGACCCAGCATCTCGGCGCAAGGTGCGGCATATTGCCGTTCTTTCGAAATGTAATCGCCCGTGAGCGCGATGATGTCCGGCTGTAGCCTGTTTGCAGTATCAACGGCGCGCTCAATCTGTTCTGTGCTTGAAAAAGGACCGTGATGGATATCTGAAAGCTGCACGACGCGAAAGCCGTCGAAAGCTTTCGGCAAACGGCTCAACTGAATGCGTTCATGTTCGATGCTGAGCATGTACGGCTCTGTGAGAGCGGCACGGGCAACATGCGTCAAGCTAACGGCCAGGGAACGCAACGGAGTGTCACCTTGCCTGGAACCGCCATAAGGCACGACACGTCTGCGTTGGTTCCATCTAATGGGAGTCGCCATATTTTTTAGAATTGATGGGCGCCAACCTGCCGGGGAAGCGCCTTGTAAGTGGGGCGCATTATAGATAGGTCAATTCTGACGCGCAACCTCTGAAACACCATCCAAAACCCTCCCTGGTTCGACGACCTATGTCATAATCGGGCCAAATTGCCCAAAAATCTGATAAAACGAGCAACCGTCGCCATTTCTGCCATCAGTGTCGGCCTGTTTTTTTATTTCACCAAACAGGTCGCCGCTGAAGGTCAGGGACCTACGGGCACTCAGTCACATGGTTTGGATCCCGCAGTTCTGATCGGCGTTGCCATCATGCTGCTGGTGGCGAAACTGGGTGGCGAATTCTTTGAACGACTCCGGCAGCCGGCTGTTTTGGGCGAACTGATCGCCGGGATTTTGTTGGGAAATCTCGTGCTCTTTGGCTTCTACGGGGCCGAGTCACTAAAAACGAACGAGACCATTGCGGCACTCGCGGAACTGGGTGTGATCATTCTCTTGTTTGAGGTCGGACTCGAATCGGATCTGCGAGAGATGATGGAGGTCGGCTGGTCGTCGCTATTGGTCGCAGTACTTGGAGTGATTGCGCCCTTCTTTCTGGGCTGGGCAGTGGCGGCGTATTTCATTCCCGAAGAACCTCGACTCGCACACATCTTCATCGGCGCCACTCTCTGCGCCACAAGCGTCGGTATCACTGCACGAGTCTTCAAAGATCTCGGCAAGCTCGCGACACGCGAAGCTCGAATAATCCTCGGAGCTGCGGTAATCGATGACGTGCTTGGCCTGTTGATTCTCGCAATTGTTGCGGGAGCGATCCGGGCCGCAAGTACAGGTGGTGTGCTCTCGATGTTGGACGTTGGCATCATTGCACTCAAATCGTTCGCGTTTCTGATCTTGTCGATCGCAATCGGTCACCTGCTTGTACCGCGAATTTTACGTGGCGCTGGTCGACTCGAGTCGCGAGGGGTTTTGCTCACAATGGCGATCTCGCTGTGTCTGATACTGGCGTGGGTAGCGGCGAAGGTTGGACTTGCCCCGATTGTCGGCGCCTTTGCCGCCGGACTGGTTCTTGACGAAGTGCACTACAAGCCGGTAGAAGATCGAAAAGAGCGCGACCTTAACGATCTACTCCAGCCAGTAAGTACCGTACTGGTGCCGATCTTTTTTGTTTTGATGGGATTGAAAGTTGACCTGCGACTCTTTACTCGCGTCGATATTCTCGGACTTGCTGCGGCGCTAACTGCTGCAGCGATTATCGGCAAACAGGTCTGTTCGATCGGTGTCGCTGAACGCGGGCTGAATCGCCTTGCGATTGGACTCGGAATGATCCCCCGTGGTGAAGTGGGCCTAATCTTCGCCGGTATCGGCGCTACCTTGATGTTGCCCAACGCGAGTGGAGCCAATGAACCCGTAATCAGCTCGGCGATTTTTGGTGCAATTGTTATCATGGTCATCATCACAACACTGATAACCCCCATCGCATTGAAGTGGTCACTGGGTCGAAAGACAACGGACAAGAGGGAGGGTTGAAATGGCAGCGAAGAAGGACCAGCACAAGGCAGGCATTCCTCCAAAACCACGTGGGCAACAAACAGGTTTCGCCGGCAACCCGGATCAGAATCGCGAGGAAATGAAAAATACGCCTGCTGTACGGGGGCGAATGAAGGGAAAAAACAAGATGTTCAGCGATGAGTCTGAACAGCATACTGGTGGAAACGCAGTGACACCGAGCACGAATTCACCTTCGACGCCGGGAATGAAACGATAGTTTTAGCCACGGATGAACACGGATTATTTTCTGATAGCCAACTAAATCGCCGGACATGTGTCTGTATCAACGATGACCGAACGCGATACCGATGCTGAAAGCGATATCGATCTAGTCAGACGCGCACAGGCAGAAGACATTGATGCCTTCTGTTTGTTGGCTGAACGCTACGCGCGCCGCATCTATCTGCTCGCCTCTCATTATTGCCGGAACACGCAGGATGCCGAAGACCTCTCGCAGGAAGTCTGGCTGAAAGCCTACCTGGCTGTGCAAACGTTTCGCTTCGACTCATCTTTTTACACGTGGCTGCGACGCATCACGATTAACGCGTTTCTGAATCATCGTCGCGCGAGTTTCTTTCGGTCGCACGGTCAAACAACGGCGGTGCAACTGCTGCAGATCGATTCTGAAGAGCAGCAAGCGCTTTTTGTATCGAGCACGCGGGCGCAGGAAAACATTTATAACAAGTTGCTTTTTGAAAATGTCGTAAACGCGCTGGCTGAGTTAACGCCGGGACAGCGACTCGCCTTTCTGCTGCGTCACTACGAAGGGATGTCTTACGACGAAATCGCTACTGCAATGAACTGTTCAGCCGGAACAGTGAAGAAGGGAGTGTGGCGCGCGATTGGAAAACTGCGCGCGCGGCTTTCGCCGGAATCAGACCCACAGGAGACGCTAACGAGTCTTGCGAGTGAGTACTAAACGGAGTTTGTAATGCACAATTGCAAAGAGACTAGAGAATTATTCACCGAACTTCTTTTGGACGGACTTGATTTCCGGTCGGACCAGGCTCTTTCCGCGGAATTAAGCAGATGTGCCGAATGCCGATCGGAGTTTGAAGCTCTTAGCGCCACTCTGCGTATGACCAGCAGACTCAGCGAAACCACCGTGCGAACAGAAGACTACTGGCCTGCTTACCACTCGAAACTCCGGCAAAGATTGGTGAACGCTCAAACTGAATCAACGACTTCTCGCGCAAAGGCGCAAAGGCACAAGGAAAAACTCGGGCCTCTCTTTGAGCCTTTGCGTCCTGGCGCGGGGACCAGCTTGCTCGTCAGATTGTTCAAAACTTCTATACCCGTGCCGCTGCCACTCGGAATAGCCCTGGTCATCGCCGCCGCTCTGCTAATTCCGTTAGCTATTCGCGCCGCACGCAAAGATGTTCAGCCGTCAAACACAAACACGATCGTTCGTGTGCCGGTTGAAGTACCGGTAATCCAGGAAAAGGTTGTTACTCGAGTTGTTTACCGCGACCGCCGGCCAGTCATTAGTACTACGAAACGCCCGACAGTAGCTTCGCGTGCGGAAAGTACCTTTGCGAAATCACAAAGGTCGCGAACCGAAGCGATGCCGCCCACTCTTTCCGGTTTCAAACCATCTGATGAGATCAAACTCACTGTTATTAAAGGAGGTGTCCCGAATGAGAAGTAGGTTCTGGATCCTTCTCCTTTCGATTCACTTTCTGGCACTTGCGGCGGTCGCACAGAATCCCGCGAAGCGCCAGATCGTGCTCCAGGTTTCTAACGGCGGCTTCGTCGCTTTTCGAAGCGAAACACCCGGCAGTAAGAACGCACCGGACAGCAAGTCGCTCGCGTCACTCCTCTATTCGCAGGCTTTTGCCGGCGAGAATCGAATTATTCACCGCGTGCTGACGGACGCTCAGCAAAACGTCGTCTTTGGCTATGACCTGTGGGTCAGCGCTGATCCGATCACCAGGAAGTTTAGCGTCGCTGTTTTGCCTGCCGACGAAGCATTTCGGCGAACGTTTCTGAAAGACTTCACCCCACTGCGACCAAGTGGCCCGTTCGCCACGTTTCCCAAATCAACTTCGCCGCAAACGTTGGATGACGGTGATGCTGTATCACTCGAACTGCTCGTCAATAACGAGTCGGGCGTGAAGATCGTCGATGTTGTGAGTGTCACCTTTGACCGCTCAACTCTGCGTGAGAATCATCTGGAGTCAGCTCCGAAAGACTTCACTCTCGACGCCGTCGAACTCGGAGTAAAGAACTACAGTTTGCTGATAAATGGCACCCTCGTGAACAAGAGCAAGTCGACTATCGGTTTCACTGGCGCATTGCTCTGGTTCTACGTTCCCGACCGCGGTCGTTTTATTTTTTCTCTCGTGCCGCGTGAAGGATACGAGTTCGCCAAGATCGCAATCCTCGACGATAACAGAATCGAATTCACGGTTAATAAGGACAGATACGAGTGGGTTTCAAGTGAGTCGATCCTCCCGAACGGCGGCACATGGAACCTCTGGGTGTTCCACGACACCAACTACACACCGCTCTTTGGTTCTGAAGGTTCTGCGCCGCGCTCAACTTCAAAACTCCCAAAAGTATTCGACAAAATTGAGGGCGCGCTAAATAAACAAGGCGCATCATTGACGCTGGACTTACCCGGCCGCTCGCGCGACAACAAAAGTGGTCCAGTCGTGCCACAACGGGTCATGGTTGGTGGCGCCGACAGTATGGAAAACCTTCTGCCTAAGAGTCCTGGCTCCCCGTAGTTAAGTCTCCCAATTAGTGCCGACTCAAGAGTCTCAGCAGCAGTAATCGCTGAGAAGGGACAAGTGTGTGCTTGAACAAACTCAAGGAGATCGAAATGAACAGAACTCAATTTCTAATCGCAGTGATCGGTCTGTTGCTGGTCCAATCGCCAGTACTTGCGCAATCCTCTGACGTACCCAGGTACGAAGTCGCGGCCGAGTTCACGTCGATGGACCGAAATAATTTTAGCGGCGGAATGGAAGCGGGAGTTGGGGCCAGGTTTACTTTCAATCTGAACAAAACTTTTAGTCTTGAGACTGCAGCTTACCACTTTCCGAGGACCTGCTTCAGTTGCGAGCACGACGGAACAGTCACGCAAGTTGTTGGCGGTCTAAAAGTGGGTAAGCGGTTTGAGAAGTGGGGTATCTTCGCGAAGGGACGCCCAGGCGTAGTCAGTTTCAGTCGCGGGGCGTTCAACGTCGTGCCGGCACCGGGACCGCCGTTTTTCCCGTTTGAGGTCCAAAACATTCGCGTGAACAGTTTTGCTGTTGATGCTGGAGGCGTGGTGGAGTTTTATCCTTCAAAGCGCATTGTGACGCGCTTCGACGCCGGCGACACGATCATTCACTTCAGTCGTCGCACGTTCAACACCGTAATATCAGACGCTACCGGGACAACATTTACGCCTTTTTCGTTCACGAGGCCCGCCAAAACCACACACAACTTCCAGTTTATGGCGAGTGTGGGCTTTCGGTTCTGATCCGTCACGCAAAGGCACAAAGAAACGCAAAGAGAACAAGTATTTTCTCTTTGCGTTTCTTTGCGCCTTTGCGTGAAAAAATCTTACTTACTCTACAACCCAGGTATCGCCGCTGTTAATCAGTTTCTCCAGATTTCCCGGTCCAAATTTCGCAACCGAGGCGTCGATCTGGTCCATCATCATGTCTTCGTAAGTGGGGCGGTCAATCGTTCTGAAGATCCCGACCGGTTGCGGAAATTCCGGCTGCTCCATGCGAGCCAGCATGAACGCGACCGACGGATCTTTCAGGTTGATGTCGTGGACCAGCAAGTCGTTTTCAGTGACGCCGTTTTCACCGATGGTCACAACTTCCGGAAGCGCGCCATTCATCCGTATGCCCTTATCGCGGTTCTTGCCGAACACCATTGGCTTGCCGTGCTCGAGATACAACACGCGATCGGAACGAACAGTACGTTCAGCGAAATAATCGAACGCGTGGTCGTTGAAGATGTTGCAGTTCTGGTAGACCTCGATAAACGAAATGCCCTTGTGCTTCGCAGCCGCTTCAACCATCGCGCCGAGATGTTTGACGTCGATATCGATCGAGCGTGCAACAAACGTCGCCTCACTCGCGATCGCGAGTGAAAGCGGATTGATTGGATAGTCGATGGTGCCTGCGGGAGTCGATTTCGTCTTCTTGCCAAACTCCGAAGTCGGACTGTACTGGCCCTTCGTCAAACCGTAGATGCGGTTGTTGAAGAGGATGTAGTTCAAGTCAAGATTGCGACGGATTGCGTGAATGAAATGGTTGCCGCCGATCGAGAGGGCGTCGCCGTCGCCAGTGATAACCCACACGCTGAGATCCGGATTCGCGCACTTGATGCCGGTCGCAATCGCGGGCGCGCGGCCATGAATCCCGTGGAACCCGTAGGTGTTCATGTAATACGGGAAACGCGACGAGCACCCGATACCCGACACAAAAACGATCTTCTCGCGCGGAATCCCGAGCTCCGGCATGACCTTTTGCACGTTGTTGAGAATGGCGTAGTCGCCGCACCCTGGGCACCAACGCACTTCCTGATCGGAAACAAAGTCGGCCTTCTTCAACTGTCCCGGAGGAGGCGCAATGCGTCCCGATACCGCCGAGCCGGTATCGCTCTCAACAGAAACCGCTTCAGTGAAGGGTTTGTTTCCATTTCCATTCCCACTATGTCCGTTACTCTGTGTGCTCATTATTTCTCCTGACTTAACGTGCTTTCTTTAACTATTTCCGATGTGGCCCCGAAGATGCGATCGAGCGAGATTCGGAAACCGGGGAAAAGATCGTCCGCCTCCAAGTAATCAGAGCCTGAAAAGGTTGTGGTGTCAGTCTCTGAACGATAGATCGTCACTGTTCTATGCTTCGGATCGACGATCCAAACTTGCTTAGTTCGGGACCGAATCCACAGCGAGATCTTTTTGTTTACCTTGCCGCGACGGTCTCCTGGGCTCAGAACCTCGACGGCGAGATCGGGAGGCCCTTGCCAGTAGCCTTCGACTTCCCCCATCTCTTTCAGCCGCTGCTTTGAGATAAAAGAAATGTCAGGCCCCAAAGCTGTGTCCGGGTTCCAGGTCAGTTGATAACCAACATCCCCAATGCAAACTTCACCTAAGTCGTGGTCTCCTACAAACTGTAGGAGGGGCCCACCAAGCCGCGTAGCAGCCCGGCCGTGAGGAGCCTTTGGCAGTGGCATAGTTATTAGTTCTCCATTGATGAGTTCATGGCGCAAATCATCGTCCGGAAGATTCATCAACTCTTCCGCGGTCATTAGCGCTGTTGAGGTATTACTCATCGCTTTACTCCGATGCGCGTGTGAGGGACGCTCCAACATTACAAATACTCTTCCACCTTCCTGATGATCTCGCGAATCTGGAACGGGCGGCCTTTGACTTTCGAGAAGGCCACGGCGTCGATTAAGTATTTGGCCCGTATCATCGTGCAGAGTTGGCCCAGGTTCATCTCCGGAATGATTACGGTTTCAAATCCCGCCAACACTTCACCGAGATTTCGCGGGAACGGATTCAGATGCCGAAGATGCGCACTCGAAACACTCTTCCCTTCATTCTGCATCTTCTCAACAGCCGAGGTGATCGAGCCGTAAGTCGAACCCCAGCCAAGTACCAGAACCTTTCCAGTCTTTTCTCCCATCACTTCGACGGGCGGCACGTCTGCAACCGCACGATCGATTTTCTCCTGACGCAGCTTGACCATGAAATGGTGATTCTCAGGGTCATAATTCACATTGCCGGTTATGTGCTGCTTCTCGATACCGCCTACACGATGCTCGAGTCCCGGTGTGCCGGGAAGTGCAAACGGACGCGCCAGTGTTTCGGGGTCGCGAGCGTAAGGCATGAACGTCGACGGATCATTCGCGAAGGTGATCTCAATCTTCGGCAACGACTCGACCGACGGAATAGCCCATGGCTCGGCACCGTTCGCGAGATAACCGTCGGAGAGATAAAACACCGGCGACATGTACTTGAACGCGAGTCGCACAGCTTCAATTGCCATGTGAAAACAGTCACCCGGAGTCGCCGGAGCGACCACGATCGCCGGACACTCGCCGTTTCGACCCCAAACAGCCTGGAAAAGATCCGCCTGTTCAGTTTTTGTCGGCAAACCCGTTGATGGTCCACCACGCTGAACGTTGACGATCACGAGCGGCAACTCAGTCATCACCGCCAGACCGATCGCCTCCTGCTTCAGCGCCACGCCGGGTCCGGACGTTCCAGTCAAGCCGATCTGTCCGGCGAAGCTTGCACCGATAGCGGCACAAACTGCTGCAATCTCGTCTTCCGCCTGAAACGTCTTCACCCCGAAAGTCTTGTGACGCGAAAGCTCGTGGAGAATGTCTGACGCGGGCGTGATCGGATACGAACCGTAAAACAACGGACGTCCTGAAAGCTGCGATGCAACGATGAAACCGATTGCAGTCGCTTCATTGCCGGTGAGTTTTCGATACTTGCCCGGAGCGATCTTCGCTTTCTTGACGGTGTAGTGCGTCGTGAAAACTTCCGTCGTGTCGGCGAAGTTGTAACCCGTCTTGAGTGCGATCTCGTTAGCCTTCGCCAGTTCCGGACTCTTGGCAAACTTGCCTCTAATCCACGAGAGCGTGTTCTCCATTGGACGGTCGTATAGCCAATAGAGCACTCCAAGTGCAAAGAAGTTCTTCGAGCGATCGATCTCTTTACGTGAGAGTTCGACGTTGCCCTTAAGGGCATTCATGTTGAGCGTGGAAATCGGCAGCTTGTGAACGCGATAACCCGCGAGCGAATCGTCGTCGAGCGGGTTGGTTGCGTAGTTGGCGTACTTCAGATTCTCGGGCGTGAAACCGTCGGTGTTAAGGATAAGCGTGCCGCCTTCTTCCAGATCGGCAAGATTCACTTTCAGTGCTGCCGGATTCATCGCGACCAAAACATTCGGCTGGTCGCCAGGCGTCTTGATGTCCGTGCTGGAAAAGTTCAACTGGAATCCGCTGACGCCGGGCAAACTTCCGGCAGGGGCGCGAATTTCGGCGGGAAAGTCGGGCAACGTAGAAATATCGTTGCCGACGACCGCAGATGTGTTGGTGAACTGGGTACCCGTCAACTGCATGCCATCGCCGGAGTCGCCGGCGAAGCGAATGGTTACAGTTTCAACTTCTTCGAGATTCTTCTCAACCTGCGTGACAGGAGGCTCTATAACAGTGCTCATTTGATTGTCGTCAAACCCTTTCCAAAATAATTATTGCCGGACTATTGGCGAGCGTCCTTCCGACGAGGCTTGCAGGCCTCGTATCGTATGCCTGGTTGCGGGATTGTACGCAACGGAGTGGCAGCGGAGAGGAATTCCTCGCAATAACTTCGACACGCGTGGCAACAAACACCGCATGAATTCTAACAGCAAAGCTAAGACCACAAAAGCAGAAATGATAGGACGATTGAGGCGCCACCTTGGAGTGCGGCAGCCTGACGCCGCTTTGGCCTTCGATCGAGCGCTATCGATA
>DASTVU010000231.1:0-4259 GCA_035758935.1 Pyrinomonadaceae bacterium
GTGCGCTACGAATTCAAGGAACAGTTCACCAAAGACCTGACCGCGAGTCCGGAAAAGGCATGGAAGCCGGCAGAGCTTGTGGCCTACTTGCTTGATGAAAAACCACCGTTCGAGGCAGGCAAAGGCTGGGACTACTCCGACACAAACTATATCGTTCTCGGAATGATCATCGAAAAAGTAACCGGCAAAAAGTTCTACGATGAAGCAAACAGACGGCTCCTCAGACCGTTGAAGTTATCCGATACGATTCCTCAGGATGGACCAAGGTTGAAGGGCGTGGTCCAGGGTTATGCTGGTCCAAACAATCCGTTTGGCGGCACTGACGCGATGATCGTCGACGGAAAATTCGTAATCAATCCGCAATTTGAGTGGACCGGTGGCGGTTACGCCTCGACGGCATCTGATTTGGCGCGTTGGGCCAGGATGATCTATGAAGGCAAAGCATTCTCGCCGGACCTACTGCCGCAAGTACTGGACGGCGTGTCCGCTCCCATGCTTGGTCGCGAAACCAAATATGGCCTTGGCGTAATCATTCGCAAAACAACTCTCGGAACCTCATATGGTCACAGCGGCTTCTTCCCCGGCTACATGACTGACATGATGTACTTTCCTGAACACAAAGTCGCGCTGGCTGTGCAAGTAAACACCAGCGTCGGTCGTAGTCTCGGAAAACCGCTGAGCCGAGTCTTGGTTGAAGCGATGGAGATAATCGCGGCCCAGCAACGATAAACACCCGCACAAAGAAAACGCGAAAACGTTGACATAGGGTCAAAGATCAAGTAAAAGTCCCGCACTTTATTTGCAGATGCTCAGCGTTCCCCCACGAACCGCAGTCGTCAAGAACTACTTGCGACGACAACACACCTGATTCACGCGCTTTCTGGATACTTAAAAGCTATCCACTCAACCTTAACCGCTTCGTTAACACAGTCCAATTAAAACCCCACAAGGAGAAAGCAAGATGAGAACCCGTAATCCCATTATCAAGCTTTTGGTAATGGTTTGTTTCGCTGTCGCTTTTGCTTCGGCTGCCCAGGCTCAGAGTCGGACCTGGGTATCCGGAACCGGCGACGACACGTTCCCGTGCAGCCGCACTGCGCCATGTAAGACCTTCGCTGGCGCGATTACAAAAACGGCCACCAATGGCGAAATCAACTGTCTCGATCCAGGCGGCTTCGGCGCTGTCACCATTACCAAGTCAATCCAGATTGACTGCCACGACGTCTATGCCGGCGTGGTCCACTCCAATTCGAACGGTGTCAATATCGCCTTTGACAGTTTCGTTGGTACGGACGCGAGGAGACAGGTACGCCTCCGGAACCTCAATTTCAGTGGTGTTGATACCGGCACTCGCGGCATCAGCATCACCGGCAGTTCCCTCGCCAATAACGGCGAAGTCTATGTCGAAGACTGCATGATGGACGGCAACTTCGCGAGCACCGGCCACGGTATCCGCGACGGCCGAAGTGGCGGCGGCCTGCTAAGCGTTTCAAACACGACAATCAGGAACATGCTCGGCCCTGGAATTGCCACTGCGGCTGGATTTCTCTCGGGAACTACCAGGGTGGTGCTCAATAAGGTCCAGGTCCTCAATTGCTCTATCGGGGTGGCCCTGTCGACCAATACCAAGGCCACGATTTCTGATTCAGTGATCACCGGTAACACAACGGGAATCTTTTCCGAAGACCTGGACGGTGGCGTCACTGCAACCGAAGTAGCTGTTGACCACTGCGTCGTGTCGAAGAACGGCACCGGCTTCAATGGTTCCACCAATAGCACCATTCGTGTGTCCAACACTACTGCGATGAACAACACCACAGCGCTGGCTACCGGAACCGTGCTGTCATACGGAAACAATCAGACTGGAGGAGATCTGTTCGGCGGATCCGTCTTAAAGACTTAGCGCTCGTTCCACGAACGACTTCGCGCAGACTCTTGAGACCAACTTCAGATCTATTTAAAGGAGAATCCAAAATGAATAAAACACGGTTCACATTAACGGTTCTAGCAATGATGGTTTTCGGCTTATTCGCATCTTCCAGCGCTCAGGCGCAGAGTAGGACGTGGGTGTCAGGTGTTGGAGACGACACGTTTCCGTGTAGCCGCACTGCGCCATGCAAGACTTTTGCGGGTGCAATTTCCAAGACCGCAGTCAATGGTGAAATCAACTGCCTCGATCCCGGGGCTTACGGTGCCGTGACCATCACCAAGTCAATCCAGATTGACTGTCACGAGGTCTTCGCAGGAACTACTCACCCATCGGGCAATGGCGTCGCCATCGCTTTCGACAGCTTCGCCGGTACCGATACAAGGAAGTCGGTGCGACTGCGAAACCTCAATTTTTCCGGCGTCGACACGGGATTGCGCGGGATCAGCATTACTGGTGGCGTCGGCGTCACGGGTACGGAAGTGTTCATCGAAGACTGCCGTTTTGATGGCAACTTCGGTAGCCCCGGAAATGGCATTCGCGATGCGCGTTCGGGAGGTGGCCTCTTGAGCGTCTCCAACACCATCATCAGAAACATGGCGGGCGCCGGCATCGGCACTTCACCAGCCGCTGGCTCAGGTACCCTGAAGATCGTAATCAATAATGTTCGGGTATTTAACTGCGCCAATGGCGGAGCTTTTTCAACGAACAATAAAGTCACGATCTACGATTCCATATTCAGCGGGAACAGCGGCGCCGGGATATTTGCCGAGGATAACGATGGTGGTGGCCAAACCGAGGTCGCGGTGGACCACTCTATGGTGTCAGACAACGGCACCGGATTTCAGTCGACGTTGAACAGCACCATCCGAGTGTCAAACACGACGGCGATGTATAACACCTCGCTGTTTAGCGGGACTGTTCTTTCGTATGGAAATAATCAGGCTGGGGGAGCTGCGTTCAGCGGACCGGTCCCACCAAGTTAAACTCTGCTTCTCTCATGCAAAGACGCAGAGAAGCAAAGAATCTCTTATCCTTTGCCGTCTCTGCGTCTTTGCGTGAACCATGCCTACTTCACGCGGACAAACGGCATGTCGCGCATTCGTGATGTTCCAACGTGCATGTTATCGATCTTTCCATTTTTGTCTCGTGTGAACCAGACAACGTATCCCTGCACGTCGAAATGATCCTTATAGAGCGGCTGCAAAGGCAAACTCGTTGCAGGTCGCTGTTTTAGAAACGCCTTCTCACCCTCTACCACGAGACTAACCGTCGCTCCAGCCTCTTCGCTAAACCAATCGCCCTTGAACGATTCAAGTTCTGCTGGAGTTGGCTTCCACACCGTCTCTGGAGCGAAGCGTCTGACTTCACCATCGGAATCGACGGTCTCCGCGAACAGCGGCTTGCCGTCCTTATCGAAGGTGAATCTCAACTGGTTGTTGCCGGCAGTGAACTGCCCGCCTCCCATTGGCACAAGGCGCGCGCCGCTCCATCGCGACACACCATTCTCAATAACGAATCGTGCCGGAGCATGCGTCTTTTCATTCCGCCAGACACCGACGAATCTCTTCAGCTCGTCCTCTGACACCTTGGCTGGTTCGGTCTTCGCGGTTTCTGGAAATGGTCCAAAGATTTGATCCGTTATATCAGCGGCTAATCCGCCGGCACTTGGTGAAGTGCCGTTACACATGACACCGACTGAAACCTTGTTATCCGGATAGCGCGCGAGAAAAGTTTGATAGCCCGCAGTCGCACCCCCATGCGAAACATCCTTCAGTCCCTTGTACGTATCGACCTGGAGCCCAAGCGCGTACGAAATCTTTCGTCCATCATTCAGCACTCCTCGAGTTTCCAACGCGGTGACAAGAGGCGCACCGAGCGATTGCGAATCAAGCATCGCATTCCATTTCATCCAATCGCCGATCGTCGTGAGCATGCCGCCGTTTCCATAAACATTCATGAAAGGCATATTGAGTCGCCATGGTCCATTGCCTTGACGCGAATATCCTTGCGCGCGACCTGGAACTATCCGCTGGTAGTCGTCTCGCCACGAACTGTTCTTCATGCCGATCGGTTTGAATAGCCGCTCCTCGACGAACGCTGGAAACTTCTGTTTCGAAACGCGCTCGACGATGATCGCCGCAAGATTGTATCCGCTGTTTGAATACGAATATTCCGAACCAGGTGTGAAGTCGAGTGCGCGTTGATGAACAATAACGTCGAGTGCGAGATCTTGAGAGATGACCCGCTCGCCCCGGCCCGCGCCCGTTAGACTCAAGACTGCGCCCCAGTCGCGAAGACCGGAAGTGTGATTCAACAGATGCCTGATCGT
>DASTVU010000232.1:0-6974 GCA_035758935.1 Pyrinomonadaceae bacterium
CAGCCACCTCTTCGCGCACAAAAACATATTTTCCATTCGGACTAAATCCGAGTTGATATAGATCTTCCGATTCGATGCGTACCTTCGCGAGCTGTCTTCCCTCGGGAAACGACCAGAGTTGGACCATGCCGTCTTTGGAGCACGTTGCAATTGACTTCCCATCCGGGCTGAACGCAATACTGACGATCTTCGCCGAAGGCTCTCCAAACTTCTTGATGATTTCCTTTTCCGTGACGCTCCAGACAATTCCCGAGTCATCATTCGTGAGCGCCACAAGCTTGCTGTCAGTACTAAAAGCAGCACGCGGAGCAGAATTTAGGTCTCCCGGGAGACTGATCAAAAACGTTCCTTCGGAATCGTATAGTTCGACTGTTTTGTGATTATCGTCGGCATCCTCTACCTGAAGCAGCAACAACTTGCCATCGGGACTGAAGATGGGGCTTCCTACCAGCGCGCGAGGTCCGGTCGCATTTCGGCGCTGATTGCTCAGAAGCTCCACTTGAGTACCGGACGTGGGCTTCCACAAATATGCCGAGCGACTCGCTGTCGCCGCGAGTTGATCACCGAACGGGCTGAACGCAACCTCTCGAAAAGAAAATCGGCCGTTGTCGAGTCGATTTTGTTTTGAATCAAAGACAGACGTAGTCCAAATTCGCGAAGTACCATCGACACCCGCCGTGAGAATCAAATCGCCTTTGTGACTCAACTCTACACTCACAATTTCCGCAACATGACCAGTTAACTCTCCCACCTGTTCAAACATCAGGGGCGATGGCTCCGATCGCATTCTCCAGATGCGCAGCACGTTGTCATTGCCCGCAACCATGATGTACTGCGTATCCCGCGAAAAACAGACTCCCTTAACTTGCGTGGGGTGCCCGTTAAATGAACCCTGCAATTCACCGGTCTCTGACTCGTACACACTGACCAGTCCGTTATTATCTCCGACTGCAATCAGACGGCCGTCACGGCTGAATTCCACCGCAGTAGCTTGTTTCGAAATGCTGGCGACGACTTTTCCCGAGCCTGATTCGATGAGTAACAGATCAAAGTCAAACATCGCCACCACCATCGCATTTGTTGGCGACTTAATGAGCCGGACCGGTCCACCCGATTTGATCCTCGCTACTGAGGTTGATGTTGCTGCATTGAGCGTGGGATCGACAACTTGAATTTCCGCAGTTTCATCCACTCCGCCGACAAACAGAATTCGGTTGTCAGTCGTAAAGACTCCCGGGCCGGATACAGCGTCATTCAGAAGATGGACCACTCGTCCCGTCTCCAACTCCAAAATGGCAGTCGGCGTTGACAACCAGGTTGCCACATTCGCTCTCGTGATCGGCGCGTCGGAAATAATTGCAAACCGGCTGTCGGCGCTAAAAGTAATTTGGCCACCGGAAACGTCAGGAAGTTTATGAACGGTCTTTCGGCTGTCGAGAGAGACGACTTCTGTAAACAGGTTAGCTTCGGCAGTGAAATCGGCGAAGTTCATCCCGGATAACACGATGTACTTTCCGTTCGGACTAAACGCGGCACTGAGAATTGGCGCTCGCGGACCTTCAAAAGTCGTCACTAACTTACCGGTGCTGACCTCGTACAAGCGTGCTTTTCCGTCAAAGCTGGTCGTGATTACATGAGCGTCATCCGCACTGAACTCAGCAGTTCGGACTGCCTGCTTTGCTCCGCTCAAAATTTGGTGTTCAGGGAAACGAAATAGAGTTGTCCTGAGTGCATCCTGCGCTTCTTCAGTCTGCTTGATTCGAACAGCTTCTAACGCGGCCAACACACCGGCTCGTGGATCAACTGGCGAGATCGCTTTTGCGTGGGCAGAGAGTTCCTGGGACCGCGCGGTTTGGATGTTCTCTTGCGCTATCGCCGTCTGTTGCTGAGCCTCTCGAGACTTTTCGTCCGCAATCTTCTGCTGTTGTTGGGCCAGGTTTGCGTTCTCTCTCGCCCTTTCGGCTTCGCGCTCAGCGTCGCGCTTGTTCGTGAGTGCTGCTTCCGTCTGGATCTTTGCGTTGACTGACTCTTTGTTTGCGCGTTCTGATTCAAGAGTTGCGCGTAGCGACGCCGCTCGTGCCTGCTTCGCCATGTACGCAGCGAACACGCTTGTACCGACAGAAGCGATCAGCAGAAACATCGCGAGCAGCGACAGGAGTCGCATTCGCTGAGATCGCTTTGTGTAAGAGTTGGAATTGGCAATCAGTCTAACGACCGCCTCGGATGGGATCCCTTCTTTGCGGGCGTCGTTGGTTTCGGGAACGCGGTACAGGCCCGTAAGTTCGGACCAGTTCAAATTACTCAACGCTCCATCAATATTGATCGGGAGCACTGGTCGCCGCGGTTGAAACCAACGTCTCTTCGAAAACAACTGCACTTCCTGGCGTACGAGCGGAGATTCAGCCGCTCCAGCCGTTCCGATGAGGACAAGCATGTAGCTGTGTTTGAGCGCACGGAGCACCGGCGTTGACAATTCGTTATCGGCCGAGGCGCCCCATTGATCGAGAAAGCACGAATAATCATGGCCGCGTTTCGAGAGTTCATTCGCGAGGGCCGCGGCATATTTCGCTCCGTCTTTTCGCGAGTACGAGATGAAAATATCGTCGGCAAACAGAAATCTTCTGATCATCGGGTGTACTCCGTCCAAATACTGTTCCAACAGTAGTGGTCAGTATTTGGATTTCATCACCCGTGATTAGTTTAATAAATCGACAAAAGGGCTGAGTTAGTCGTGCCAGCGAGCTCTTGCAGCAGAGCCGGTTTCACCGCGTCAGCTGAGGGATTCTAATCTCAGCGCCAAAGGCGCGGGATATGAAAGCCAGGGGCAAGCGCGAGCGAAGCGAAGCGCGTCGCCCTGGTCAAATACCTAAAAGCGGCGGCAAGGCCTGAAAGGCCGAAATAACAGTCACCGTATCTCGCCCTTTTCAGGGCTGAATTAAATTCTGATCAGAAACTTGCTGATGACCACATTGAGGACAATACAGAGTGGCCCCTCCCTAAGATCTATTCCTTTTGGCACCTGCTCGGCTACTAACTTCTTTTTTTCGACGCCTAACACTTTTTCGTTTTCTGGGCACAACTTCCGGTTTCTCTTCGTCGACCGGATATTCTTCCGGCGCCAGGGCCCGAGCCGCTGCTAGTTTCTCATCAGCGAGTTCAAGAAGTCGCTTGGCCTCTTTCTGACTCTTAATTTGAGCTAGCCCTGTTAATGCAAGGCTCCAATTGTAAAGCGCTGAGTGTTTGTCCGGCTTGATTTTCAACGCTGCTTTACACTTCTCAATAGCCAGTTCCCACAGACGATTAGCTTCTTCTTCGCTCCCTAATAAACCCTGGTTTAATAAAGCAACGGCCCAGGTGTTTAACGCCTCCGCGTTTTTCGCGTTAATTCTTAGCCAGGCTTTGCACTTCTCACCCGCCTGCGTATATAGATGATCCGCTTCTGCCGCACTTGTAGTTCGGGCCTGCTCAATTAGCACATAGCTCCAGTTATTCAGTGCATCCTCATAATCGGGATTGATTTTTAGCGCTTCTTCGAACTTCTCAAACGCCCGCGTCCGGAGCCGGTACGCTTCTTTTCCACTCTTAGTTCGAGCCTGAGTGGCTAGTGCATTGCCCCAGTTGTACATTGCGATATCAAAGTCTGTGATTTTTAAGGCCGCCGCATATTTGTCACGAGTCAATGCCCATAACCGATCCGCTTCTTTTCCACTCTTGGTTTGAGCTTGATTCAGTAGCGCATTGCCCCAGTTGTTCAGTGCCTCATATTTACAAGGATCAACTTTAAGAGCCGCTTCATATTTTTCACCCGCGAGCATCCATAGCCGATCCGCTTCTTCACCATTCTTCTTAGCAGCTTCTGAAGCGAATGCGTCTCCGGCCAATATATATCCCCAGGCAACCGAGTCTGCTAATTCGCTAGTAGGTGCATTTGCAAGCTCGGTTTCCATTTCGATGACGGCATTGAAGTCTCCAGCGAGGAGCAAATTGCGGGCTCGCAAAGCCAGAGATCCGGGCTTTTCGATTTTCTCGATTGCATCGCGAAGCAATATCTTCGGAATCGCCTCCAGGCTTGAATCGTTCCCTGGTTGAGAGTACGGCAGCACAGGCTCCAACAGATTTTCGAGGTGCGTGAAAGGAGTTTGAACGAAATCCGGAGGGAAGCAACCGAGCCCCTGGGCCAGCAAAACAAAAAAGTCATCTGCATCGTGCCCTTGAACGCAGAAACAATCTTTGCCGGCAACTAATAATCCGTCCTGAACATGTGTTTGAGGTGGATTTTCCTTATAACAAATCCAATAAAGGCCATTATCGTAACGTCCCATCTTCACGAGATGGTCAAACACCGGATCGTTTTCGCCGCTGTAGCCGGCTACGATCCACACTCGTCCACGCGCCGAGTCAGTAAACACAGGTCCCAGGTGTTGGGACAATCGCTCCACTTCCGATTCCGTGTTCAGCACCACAAATCCCGTATGTTGCCCGTGAAGATAAAAGACTGATTGTTGAGCAATAAAATCCGGATCGAAATTTTGCGATGCAGCAAAGTCGTAAACAGCGGGGAAAATGCCAACGAGCGCACAGGCGCGCATCACCAGTGGATCGAAGTTGACTGTCAAAACGCGATCGACATACCCATGCTTTAACAGTTGAGCTATTGCAAGGTATGCCCAGTTGAGTTTGGCATTATTGATGTACTGGCTAATCAGGTCATGCCGTTCCGCCATCAGCAATTCCGCCATCACATGCGGATAAGTCTTCTTAGGTGCTCGCTCGTATGCCCGCGGATATTCTTTGCGGATGATTTCGATGAATCCATTTGCCGTAGGAATCCCGGCTTTAACAGAACAACCCGCGCCGATCAATAAGGTGCAACCCTTATTTCGATTTTTGGCACGTTTGACCGTTTCCAGAACATCGGCGAGTTCTCGGCGCATTGATGAGGCTCCTATCTCAGCGGTTTGAGATACAACGATCCAGTATAGCCGGATGGCCTTGCACAAAAAGCTGTAATTCAGGCGGTTGAGCGCCAAAGGCGCTGCGCCCACCGAATTCTGACTTTTTGTGCAAAACCTGGCCGGATAGCCGGACCACATGTTAATACCGACGCCCCTGACGGTGGCATTCAGATTGCCAACCTCCAACCGGGGGCGGTGGTATGTCTTAAATTCGCTCACTTTCGGACTTTGGGAGTTGAATAGTGAATGGAGCAGTCTCAGACTAACAACTTACACGGAAATGCGCCGGATAACTCCGAGATTGCGATAGTTCTAATTGATGTCATCAACGATCTTGAATTCGACGAAGGCGACCAATTACTGGAGACTGCACTTCCCGCTGCCCGGAACATCGCACGTCTCAAACAACGTGCGCGGGAGGCAAAGGTCCCAATAATCTACGTCAATGACAACTTCGGCCGGTGGCGTTCGGACTTCAAAATGATCGTTGACCGCTGTCTTCATAGTGACGTGCGTGGACGACCCATTGCTGAGTTGTTGGTTCCTGACGAAGATGACTACTTTGTTCTAAAGCCGAAACATTCGGGCTTCTTCAGCACCACACTCGATCTTCTACTTGAGTACCTCGGTGTGCGGACGCTGATTGTTGCCGGATTTGCCGGTAACAATTGCGTCCTCTTCACCGCAAACGATGCCTACATGCGCGATTACAAATTGATCATTCCGGCTGATTGCACAGCTTCAAACACGCCAGCCGACAACGAAACCGCATTACAGCAAATGAGTCAGGTACTAAAGGCTGACATCCGACCTTCAATCGAGATCGACTTCGTTGCCTACGACCGGCAACACGCCAAAGCGAATAAGGTCGCATCTCAGCGATGAACCCCAAGACTCCATCAACGCCACGGTCTAAGGCCTCGCCCGGCGGTGCATCTCAAAATCTGTCTGCCGATGAACTTACCAAACGTAATGTGGAATTGATCCGTCAACTAGAGGACGCCGCCAAACAAGAACGCTCTACATCTGATCTGGTCGCGGAAGTAATCGCTAATTTCTGCGGCAGTATGACTTTTGTATGGGTCCATGTGGCTTGGTTTGGCGGGTGGATAACTCTAAATCTCATTCCAGGAATAAGACATATCGATCCCTTCCCTTTTACGTTTCTTACCTTGGTGGTTTCACTGGAGGCGATCTTTCTATCGACGTTCATCTTAATTAGTCAGAATCATGATTCTAAGATCAACGACCGGCGGAATCATTTGGATTTACAGATCAATCTACTGAGCGAGCAGGAAAACACTCGAATGATCAATCTCCTGAGAGCTATTGCTGAAAAGCTCGGGTGCGAAATACCAAATGATTCCGAACTAGAAGTTCTTAGTGAGGAAACTAATCCGGAAAAAGTCATAGAGCAAATCGAACAGCGCGAGAACGATAAGACCGACGCGTGATTGAAGACGAGAGCGTGTGATGAACTCAACAGAGCTCATCACACGCTCCAACTCTGGTCATGCCTCCTGCCGATCATCAAGATCAGGGTCGACACCTCGCTCCATTGCGAGTGCTCTCGCTTTCAAAAGCACATCGGCATCGATTGGCTCGTTTCCACTGAACCAGCCCTTTACTTCCTCAGGCGTGCGTCCGAGAGCCAGGGCAAGCGCTTCGTCACTTGATTCAAAAGCTTCGTCGCGAAGTATTTGTAAGATTTCCGCAGCTTCTTCTTGAGAAGTTCCCTGGTCGTCGATCGCCTCTGTATCTTCTCGCGTTACTCGGGCTGTTCCGTTTTCGATTGGAGACATGGACGATCTGTTGTCACTCGACATGTCCTCGTTGCTTTCCGATCGTACAGTGTTACCGTCTGTCATAGTTGCATTCCATCCCCTCAAACTATTTTGTCTTGTGAAACGCAAACTTGAGACCACCAACACGATGAAAGCTACTGTAGGGGCGGCCCTCCGTGGCCGCCCTCGGTTTAAAAGACGCGTGTGAACACAGTGCGGATCAAAACCGAGGGCG
>DASTVU010000233.1:0-3657 GCA_035758935.1 Pyrinomonadaceae bacterium
GGTCTTCGGCATCGTGCCTTTTCCTTTGCACAGCGAACACGGCGTGCGACGACGTCCGGTGCCACCGCAGTCCGGACACTCCTGCGCGAAACGCAAACGCCCGCCTGCGCGTTGCACCTGGCCGGAGCCCTTGCACGTCGAACAAACGACAACCGGTCCACCGATGTCGCCGGCACCGTTGCACCGCGAACACTGTTCGGAACGATTCACGGTGATGTTGGTCGTCAAACCATTGATTGCCTCCTCAAACGAGAGCGCCAACGGCATCTCGACGTCAGCGCCTCGTTGAGGTTGTGGACGCGGCGGTTCCTTCTCTTTCGCTGCTCCGCCACCGAACAAGTCCGCGAAGATGTCGCGAAAGGTACTTCCGGCGCCACCTGCCCCGGACGAACCCGCGCCGCCCCAGTCAAACCCTGTGAAATCGAAACCCGGCGACGTGCGCCCGCTCGATGGACCAGCGCCACGCGCCGCTGCATCGGCAAGATTGTCGGAGTACTGACCGAAGCGATCGTAAACACTGCGCTTCTTCGGATCCGACAACACGTCGTGCGCTTCAGACATCAGCTTGAAGCGCTCCTCGGCGCTCTTGTCACCCGGATTCACATCAGGATGATACTTGCGCGCCAATCGCCGGTAAGCTTTCTTGATCTCTTCGGGCTTGGCGTCGCGCTTGATGCCGAGTATTTCGTAATAGTCCTGCTTGTTAGCCATCAGCTGATTGCCGATTGCCAATTGAGGAGGCGGAGAAGAAAGTAGTCGCTCCGCCTTTTCTTCAAATCGGCAATTGGAAATCGGCAATAGATTCGATGGCAAAGCAGGACTATTACGAAATACTCGGCATCAAGCGCGACGCCAAGCCCGAAGAGATCAAGAAGGCTTACCGGCGTTTGGCGCGCAAGTATCACCCTGACGTAAATCCGGGTGACAAAGCTGCCGAGGAACGCTTCAAGCTCATGTCGGAAGCGCACGACGTGCTTTCCGATCCGAAGAAGAAAAGCGTTTACGATCGCTTCGGGCAGTACTCTGAAAACCTTGCGGACGCGGCCGCACGTGGTGCTGGTCCATCCGGCGGTGGCCGTACCGCGCCTGGTTTTGATTTCACAGGGTTTGACTGGGGTGGCAGTTCGACTTCTTCAGGCGGTGGAGGAGGCAGCAGTTTCCGCGACATCTTCGCCGATTTGTTTGGTGGCGGTGCCGCGAAAGAAAAGGAGCCGCCCCGACCTCAGCCGCAAAGAGGCGCTGACATCGAGATGCCTCTGAGCCTCTCGTTCGAAGAAGCTATCAAAGGGCTGACGACCAACATCACGGTCAATCGTTCTGAGCAGTGTTCGCGTTGCAATGGCGCCGGCGATATTGGCGGACCAGTGGTTGTTTGTTCCACGTGCAAAGGCACAGGCCAAGTGCAGCGTGCCGGTGGCAGGCTGCGGTTTGCGCAGGAGTGTCCGGATTGTGGTGGTTCGGGACGCCGTCGCACACCTTGTTCGCTCTGTCACGGCAAGGGCACAACACCGAAGACCGAGACCGTCAAAGTTCGCATTCCGGCAGGTGTAGAAACCGGTTCGCGGGTAAGAATCCCCGGCAAAGGTGAAGGTGGTCGCATGGGTGCGCCGGCGGGAGACCTGCACATCATCACGAACGTTGGTCAACACAAATACTTCACGCGGAAAGGCGACAACATCTACGTGACTGTGCCGATCACCGTTCCCGAAGCAGCACTGGGTGCAAAGATTGAAGTGCCGACTGTCGATGGGAAGACGCAGTTACGAGTTCCACCGGGCACGCAATCAGGGCAGAAGTTTCGTTTGCGAGACCGAGGTGCGCCGTCGCTGCGAAATCCAGGTGCGAAGGGACATCAGTTTGTAGAAGTTCAGGTGACGTTGCCGAAAGTAGTTTCCGAAGAGACGAAGGAATTGTTGCGTGAGTATGCGAAGCTGAATGCGACAAATCCGCGAGTGGAGATGGGGTTGGAGTGAGCAGAAAGCCGAGGACATACACGATCAGTGCGGTAGCGGATCAGTATGGGATTCATCCGCAAACGCTCCGGCTTTACGAACGCGAAGGGTTATTGAAGCCCTCGCGCTCAGAAGGCAATACGCGACTCTATACCGATCCTGATCTCGAACGGTTGGAACTGATTCTCTCTTTGACTCGCGATCTGGGAGTGAATCTTGCGGGTGTGGAGATCATTCTCAACATGCGCGAAAAGATGGATGCGATGCAGCAGGAGTTTGAGCGTTTCTTCCAGTACCTGCAATCGCATGCTGAAGAGCTCACCAATTTCGAGGCGGCGCCCGAAGGAAGCGATGCGCTTGTGCCGCTGACACGCGCCGCTGCACTGCGCCGCCGCTCAACACGCCAATAATCCGCGTAAATCCTGCTTCTATTCCGTTAAATCTGTGCTAAAGTCCTGCCCGCAGTAAGAACCTCACAAGGAGTTAGAAAATATGACCTCACGTCTCACGCTTCTCACTATCTTTGTATTCACTTTCAACTTCCAAAACGTTCACGCACAAGATCTCGACACCGTAATGATTTCTGGCCGCATTATGGACCAGACCGGCGCTGTGATTCCGGGAGCCGAGATTCATGCGAAGCTGATCAAAACCGGTCTCACGCGCACAACAACATCAGACGCCGTGGGCCGTTACCGACTGATCCAACTCGAACCGGGAACTTACACGATTAGCGTTTCAATCCGTGGTTTTGCACCACAGGAAACGACTGGAGTAGTGACTGTTTCCGGACAGAGCCTGCAACTCGATACCACGCTGATTCCTTCAGACGTGGTAGCTGATCCGGTAGTGATAACTGATGCCGACACTCCGATCATTGACACGAAACGAACGGTCGTCGGTGCGACACTTACAGCGCGCGACACGGAACTGTTGCCAATCAACACGCGGTCGGTTCTGGATCTGCTGTTTACTCTTCCGGGCGTCACCGAAGAACCACTCTCGACACGCGATCTCGCTGAAGATCGCGACGCCAATCACGCGAACACGCCTGAAGAAGCCGGTACCTTCTCGCTCGCAGGCGCACCCGCCTATTCAAACAATCTGACCATCGACGGTCTCGACAACAACGACGATCGCGCTGCTCGCGAGCGCTTTCAACCGTCGCTTGAGGCAGTTGCCGAAGTGCAGGTGATCACGAATCAGTTTTCAGCGGAGTACGGGCGAGCGTCCGGAGGTCGAGTGAATCTGCGCACGCGCAGCGGTTCAAGAGATTTTCACGGGCGAGCGTTTTACTTCTTTCGCGACGAAGCGCTCGACGCAAACAGCTTCAGGAATAACTCGCTTGGCCTACCGCGGTTGCCATTGCAGGAGCACGTCGCCGGATTCACTCTTGGTGGACCATTCAAAGGCTTAGGCGACACCGTGTTCTTTACGTCTTACGAACTGAACAAAGTTCTCGATAGCGCTCTCATCGACACCCTCGTGCCGGTGAACCAGAGCAAGCTGTTCTCGCTTCCTGCGCCAACGCGCCCCGACCGTGTTCGTCACGAAGATGCCAACGCACGGGCGCTTGCGGCAGAAGTCGCGCCGTTCATCTCGTCGATCAGCACGCCAACTAAGAACACGAGTATTACTGCGCGCATTGATCACCAGTTTAGCCCAATGCACAACGCGGCCTTTGTGTACCAGGCTGGCCGATTCA
>DASTVU010000234.1:0-3272 GCA_035758935.1 Pyrinomonadaceae bacterium
CGCACACCTGACCGATCCCGCGTGGTTTCAAATCGGATCTTATTGGAAGTTTGATCGACAGGCGCGCGACATTCTCGATGGACGGCAGCGACTCTTCTGGATTGACGATCCAGCTCGTACGGACCTCGCTCAGTATCCTCCAGCTTTTCCGGCCCTCGTCGCACTGATCTACAAAGTTACGGGAGACAGGACTGCATACACAGTGCAGATCGTACTGTGGATTCTGGATCTGGTCCTGTCGCTATTGTTAATCGGTGGCATTGCTCTTACTGCATTTGGCTGGCGGACCGCAATCGCAAGCGGCTTCCTTGTGGGACTTTCGGCGCTGTTTGCGCTATATGCTGCGTACCCTTCAGCGGATGTGCCTGCCACATGGTTTGTATTGGGCGGAAACTGGTTGTTGTTGCTGGCCCTACAACGCAAGGACCTTTGGCTGGCCCTCGCGGCTGGAGTCGCGCTTGGCATCGCATGTTGGTTGCGCGTGAATCCATTGTACCTATGCGTTTTTTGGGCCATCACCTTGTTCGTGCTAGTCCAGGGTGCGCGATCCCTCAAACTGAAAATGGGCGCGGCAGTGTTGGTGGGAACTTTCTTGGTGATTACTCCGATCGTGATACGCAATTACGTCGTTTTCCCTGACTTCACTCCCACTGGCGGAACGATAGGTGTAAATCTCTGGGAAGGTCTTGGCGAGACTGAACTCGGCCGGCAGCACGGTTTCCTTTTTGGCGACGATAAAATGCTTGAGGTTGAACGCACACGGATGGGCCGGCCTGGCGATACGAAAGTCGAAATTCAATTCCCCGATGGAATTCGACGCGATAAAGAACGGACCCGCGAATCGCTCGCCTTTATCCGGCAACATCCAATCTGGTATCTGGGCGTGATGCTTGGACGCATGTGGGGTATGTTGAAAGTCGCGGGCGACCCGGTGCCGTACACCGGCATCAGCGGGATCAACGTCACAAGCAGGAAATGTTTGCCGGAGCGCTGGCAGGGCGGTGTGCTTGCACTTGGCGTGAACGTGCTGGGGATGATTCAGAGCGTCGTACGATATCTTTTTCTGCCGCTCGCTGCATTTGGAATCTATGCCGGGATGCGTAGTGATTGGCGGATGAGTTGGCTAATGCTGGCGACAGTCCTTTACTATCTCGTTCCCGGCACTGCCGCGCATACGGAGATTCGTTACGTCCTACCTATGCACGGGTTGTTGATTGTCTTTGCATCCGTGGGCATCGATTATTTAATCCGTCTTATCCGTGGCTAAATAGAATGCAGGAACACACGTATCCAATCATGTTCCGCGTCGAGCAGTCGCACTGGTGGTATACCGGGCGCCGCAAGATTCTCGCTGAATTCGTGGAAGAGATTTGTCGACAGGTTACGGATCGGCGTCCGAGAATTCTCGACGTTGGTTGTGGTACGGGGGCGAATCTGCTGATGCTTTCGAAATATGGTGACGCCGAAGGAGTTGATGTTTCGGAAGATGCGCTTGCGTTTTGTCGCGAGCGTGGACTCGATAAAGTTCGACTCGGCGCCGGTGAAGAGCTGCCGTATGAGGACGCCACGTTCGATCTGGTGACAGCGTTCGATGTGGTTGAACACATGGACGACGATCTTGCAGGGCTTCGTGAGATGCGACGCGTGTTGCGGCCCGGTGGGCGAGCGCTGTTGTTTGTGCCCACCTTCATGTTTCTCTGGGGCTTGCAGGATGATGTAAGTAATCACCGGCGAAGGTATCGCTTGCCGGAACTGCGGCGCGTCCTCGAACAGGCTGGTTTCGAGATAGAACGAACGACTTACGCGAACATCACTTTCTTCCTGCCGATCCTGCTGGTGCGAAAGCTGATGCGCCTGACGGGAATCAAAACCGAAACTGAGAATTCGATTAACGTTTCTGCGTTAAATGGAGTTTTAGGACGTGTGTTTGGCGCGGAGAGTTGGTTGCTGAAGCGGATGAATTTGCCGTTTGGTGTGTCGGGGTTGTGTGTAGCGAGAGTAAAATCTTAGACAGCGGATGTTGCTCAATCGTTCGATCATTTGTTTTGGTGGCGAAGACTGGTGGTATCACCACCCGCATTCCAAAGCTCATCTGATGCGCAAGTTTGCGCGCGCCGGAAACAAGGTCATCTTCGTCAACTCGATCTCGATGGGCCTTCCCAGCCTTGGTCATAAAGATCTGTTGCCGCGAATCAAACGTAAACTCGGAAGTTATTCGAAACTAGCGCGGCAAACCGACGAAGGTATCACCGTGATCTCGCCTGCGAGTTTGCCTTTTTTTGGAACCGCTGCCGCGCGCTCGATCAATCGTCGTTTAATTGGAACTCAGATCAAACGTCTGGCCCAAAATCGTGGGCTTACGAAACCGATCCTCTGGATCGCCATTCCCACTGCTGCCGACATGATTGGTACCCTCGATGAGTCGGCAGTGGTCTATCAGGTGTCAGACAAGTATGATGCGAACACAATGGATCACGCCACCGATCCGGCTTTGATACGAGGGCTTCATGAGCGAGCTATTGACGCCGCCGATCTTATTTTTTATTCAGGTCGAAAACTGTTTATAGAAGCGACGCGTGGATGGGAGCGTTCGCACCTGCTGGAGCAGGGAGTCGATTACGATCATTGGCGACGTGTCGGCGAAGGAACTATCGAGGTGGCTCCCGAGATCCAGAAGATTCCGTGGCCGCGTTTGGGTTACTTCGGCGCGATCGAGCCATGGTTAGTCGATCAGGAGTTGATCAAACGCGCTGCTCGCGAACGACCTGAGTGGCAGTGGGTGTTTATCGGAAACAAGTCGCGCGGTTTGGAGATTGAAGACCTGCCGAACACGCATTTTTTGCCGCCGGTCGCTTACGCGGATCTGCCGGCGTACGCGGCGGGATTCGACGTTTGCGTTCTGCCGTGGGAAACTGAGCAGTCTTTTACGAGTTATGGGTCGGCGATCAAGGTGCGCGAATATCTTGCGACCGGGAAACCGGTGGTTATCTCGCCATTGCCGGAATACGAACCGATGCGCGACGTGCTGAGAATTGCGCGCACGCGAGATGATTTCTTCCGGTTAGTCGAGGAAGCATTGCACGACGACGACCCTGCGGCCGCGGCCGCACGACAGGCGGCGGTGGCGTCCGGAACCTGGGACGCACGCGCCGAGTGGGTCAGTAATTTAATCGAAAAGGTCCTGGCGGCGAAGGAGCTAATTTAAAAATGCAGTACGTACTGTAGGGGCGGCCCTCCGTGGCCGCCCGTGGTTGGGACACGGATTCAAGAAG
>DASTVU010000235.1:0-15280 GCA_035758935.1 Pyrinomonadaceae bacterium
AAAATGAGGAAATTTAGATCGTTTTTGATCGAAATTTTAGTGGGCGGACCATTACCGGCAGGGTGCATGACAATTTCTGGCAGGGGGTGAATGCCACAAAAAGGCACAAGTACAAAAAACAGTTAGCCACAAAAAGGCACAAAAAACACAGAAGTAATATTGCTTACTATTTGTGCTTTTTGTGCCTTTTTGTGGCTAATCTTCGTTGTGGCTCTAGTTGCTGTCGCCGGCGCCGGCGGCGAACTCGCCGGAGTCTTCCTCGCGACGGCGGGGGCCCTGGTCGGTGGCGCGACGGCGCGGTGTGGAGTCTGGACCACGTCGCTCGTCACGCATCTGTGCCGTTAGACCACGGGCGCCGTGTTTGTCGAGTAGATGGCGTAGGGAGCGCACAGAAAGTCGTAGGAGCTCGGCGGCATTTGTCTGATTGCCTGCGGTGCGCCGGAGGGCTTCAAGGACGTAGGTCTTTTCAAGCTGCTCCAGGTGCGCGGTGAGGTTGATGCCCTCGTCCGGAAACTCCATCGCTTCAGCAACGCGATAAGGATTGTAATTCGAGATCTTCTCTGGCAGACGTTCAGGCTCGATTGAGTTGGTGCGTTCGAGCGCCACTGCTCTTTCGATGGTGTGCTCCAGCTCACGAACATTGCCGGGCCATGAGTATCGTTCGAGCAGACGCATCGCATTCTCGCTAATTGTCAGTGAGCGTCCGCTCGGTGCGCAAAACTTTTGCACGAAGTGATTGGCGAGTTCGGAGATATCTTCCGAGCGCTCACGTAAGGGCGGCAGCTCAATCGGAATTACGGAGATGCGGTAATAGAGATCCTCGCGAAACGTGTTTGCGGAAACCATGCTTGCAAGGTCTCGATTGGTCGCAGCGATGACGCGCGTGTCAACAATCATCTCTTCGGTGGCGCCCACAGGTCTTACTTTACGTTCCTGCAAAACACGCAGGAGTTTGACCTGCATTGCAGGCGACATCTCACCGATCTCGTCGAGGAAAATCGTGCCGCTGTTGGCTGCTTCGAAGAGTCCCTTTCGATTTGCACTCGCGCCTGTGAACGAGCCTTTCACGTAACCAAACAACTCTGATTCGAGCAGTGTTTCGGTAAAAGCGCCGCAGTTTACCGATACAAACGGTTTCTCGGCTCGCGGACTCAAATCGTGGATTGCACGTGCGACGAGTTCTTTTCCGGTGCCTGACTCGCCCGTCACCAGGACGGTTGACTGGACCTGCGCCACCGTCTCAATCATCTGATAAAGCGCGAGCATCCGGTTGCTTCGTCCAATGATGTTGCCAAGCTTGCCGCGCGTGCGCTGTCCCTGAATGAGAGCCTTGTTCTCTTCGAGCAGTGCCTCCTTCTCTTTAACGAGCGAGATCTTGTCTAGAGCACGAGCAACTGTTTCCTTCAGCAGGTCGTTATCAAACGGCTTCTGAACGAAGTCGTAAGCACCGAGGAGAAACGCCTCACGCGCTGTGTCGACGTTCGCGAAAGCCGTCATCATTATTACTTCCACCTCGGGAAGTAACTCGCGCGCGGCGCGCAGCAGATCGACCCCGCCCATGTCGGGCATCCTGATGTCAGAGATGATCAGATCCGGAGGTAACTGGCGTAATTGTTCCAGCGCCGCACGACCATTTTCCGCGACGCTCACAACGTGGCCTTCGCGCTGGAATAAATGCGTCAGGAACTGCCGCATTCCAAGTTCGTCGTCAACGATCAGAAGATTGGCCATAGTTAACTCGACTGAGCGGGAGTGTCGTCACCATTGTTTGCGGCCAAGGGTAATTCAACGGTAATCGTTGTCCCCTTATCCACGAGACTGCGGACATTGATTGTACCACCATGATCGCGAATGATTTGATAAACAATTGACAGTCCGAGACCCGTGCCGCCAGTGGTTGAAGAGAAGGGCTCAAAGAGGTGTTCCACCTGATCGGGCGACATGCCCCGCCCTGAGTCCGCAAAGGAAATGCGCATCCGGTTGTTGGAATTCTTTTCCAGCGACGCACGCAGGGTTCCGCCTTGAGGCATCGCCTGGAGAGCATTGCGCGCCAGATTCCAGAACACCTGTTTTAACTGGCCTTCATCAGCTTCAGCGAAAAGCGGTTCGTCCGGCAATTCCTCGACGATACTCTGATTGGAGTTGATCTCCGGGCTGTGTCGCATCAGTGCAAATGTTTGGTGCAGCAGGTCCCCGACGTCCACGCGAGCCTGGATCAACGAGCGTGGACGGGCGTAATTGAGAAAATCAGTAATGATCCGGTTCAGCCGATCTGATTCGCGCAGGATGATCTCCATCAGTTGCGCCTGTGAAGAGTCGTGATCGACTTCGCCATGAAGCATCTGGATCGACCCACGCATCGCAGCCAGTGGGTTCCGAATCTCGTGTGCGATTGAGGCGGCCATACGACCGATAGCGGCGAGTCGATCCTGCCGGCGCGATGTTTCTTCCAGACTACGAACCTGCGTCAGATCCTGAAACGTGATGACCATGCCGGTGGTGTCGCCAGACTCAGACGACAGTGGCGAGATGCTGTAACCCAGACGAAGACGCATTCCTTCAGCGGTCAAACAGTTCGTCTCAAAGCGCGGACTGTTATCGCCTTTTTCGAGAGCCTGGAGCGTTTGCGCAATGTGATCTTTCATATCGCCGAAAAGGATCGATGCGTCCTGACCGCGAATGCCGTCTTCTCGATAGCCGGTGATCTCGTGTGCGGCGTTGTTGAAACTAAAGATGCGGCCTTCAAGATCCGTGGTCACCAGGCCGGAGCGGATTGACGCGACGATGCGTTCGTGCAGGGCGCGCAGGTTAGCGAGCGACTGCGTTGCCGCAGCCAGGCGGACATCTGAGCGCGATTGACGTTCGGCAAGTCGCGCAGAGAGCAGGCCGACGACAAAGAATGCGACGTCAAACAGTCCGACCCACTGAATCGTCTGCGACAGCGAGCCGCCAACCAGTTTTGACGGATCGGTCTGCGCCCCGAAACCGGTGATCTGGAGTGCACACGCCGTGAAGGCCACCGCACATCCAACCGATGCCACAATCGCTTCGCGTGGTCCCAGGAAGAGACTTGAAACTGCGATGATGACGATGTAGAGGGCGACGTAAGGCGACTGAACGGTGCTGGAATTCCAGACCAGCCAGGTGACGATCAAGACATCGACCGTTAACTGAAACCGCGCTTGAAAGAGAATGTTTTTTGAGAGACGAAAGATGAGGGCGTAGAGAATAGTTAGGACCGCCACGATCGTGAGAAGACCGAGGCTCTTATTGATCGTCTGAGACGGCTCTCCGCTCGTGGTCCAGAGTGTTCCGACGACGCTTAGCAGGAGGGCTGTGACGAGTCGCCCGGCAATCAGCCAGCCGAGCTTCGATCCCGCGGTCCGGCCCCAATCGCTAGTCTGTTCCGGCGTAGCCATCGGGGCCACAGCCTATCAGTATTTTTGACAGGATGAACAAGATTTTTCAGAATTTGCAGGATTTCATCATGTAAATCCGGCAAATCCTGTTCATCCTGTCTAAAAATTACTCGTATCTCAACGCGCTCAATGGATCTATCCGCATTGCCCGCCTCGCCGGTATGTAACATGCGAGCAGCGAGACAACCACCAGCAAAAGTGAAATGGAAGTAAACGTCGTCACGTCGAAGGCTTCAACTCCAAACAGGAGTCCGGACAATAGACGCGTCAACGCAAACGCTGCCGCAAGTCCAAGGACAACACCGGCGATGGTCAACAAAAGCCCCTGCCGCAAAATGAGCAGCAACACTTGTCGCGGTTGTGCACCGATTGCGAGCCGCAGTCCGATCTCACGTGTTCGCAAAGCCACCGAATAATTCATCACTCCGAATATACCGACCGCAGAGAGCAATGTGGCGAGTGCAGCAAACAGTCCTAACAGCAACGTATTGAAACGTGAACGACTGACCCAATCAGCCATCACCTGATTCATCGTGCGCACATCCGACACGGGTTGATTAGGATCGAGCGCACGAATCTCACGCTGAACTGCGGGAGCGATGGCAGTCGGTTCACCCTCCGTGCGGATCACGAGAGTCATGAATGGGTAAGTGAGATCTGGATGTGGAAAGTAAACAGCCGGCGGTGACTCATCAATCAAACTGTCGTATCTCACGTTGCCGACAACGCCGATGATTTCGGCCGGCTGCGGTTTCTCAAACATCGCGACATCCAGTCGTCGTCCGATTGGATCCTCGTCAGGAAAGTGTTTACGTGCGAGCGCTTCATTGATCAGGATGACGTGTTTTGGTTCTCGTTGTTCGCTGTCCGAAAAATTGCGACCTCGCAACAGCGGAATTCCCATCGTAGGAAAATAACCTGCATCAGCAACTCTGACGTCTGTCGATGGCCCCTGGCCCGGAGGTGGTTCAGGACGGCCTTCGATCTTGAATCCCGTATTGGAACCAAGTCCGCCGTACAGTGGCAGGAAATTAACCATGCCGGCGGAACGCACGGCCGGCAGGTTTCGAGTGCGCTCGAGCGCCTGGCTGAAGAAGTTAACGAACTGAGCGTCTTCACGATAACGAGCATCGGGAACTCGGACGACCATTGTCAGCAAGTTATCCGTTTGGAAACCGCGATCCACTTGTTGCAGACGAATGAAACTTCGAATCAGCAAGCCTGCACTCGCGAGCAGCACGACCGCCAAAGCGATTTCAGAAACGACCAATGCGCTGCGCAAGCGACGACTACCACCCGCCTGTGCCGATTCCGACTTGCCACCTTCTTTGAGCGAGTCGTTGAGATTCAAACGGGAGACGTGTAGTGCCGGCACAAGTCCAAAGATGATTCCCGTCAGTAGGGAGACACCCAGAGTCCACCCTAAGACCGTAAGATTTAGACCAACGCCTTGCAGGCTTACAATATCGCGAGGACTGATCAGTACCAGTGCCTTGATTCCCAGATATGCGAAGCCTAAACCAAGGACACTGCCGAGCAGTGCCAGCAACAGACTCTCAGTGAGCAACTGTCTGACGATGCGGAAACGACGCGCACCGAGCGCAGCGCGCACAGCGATCTCTTTCTCGCGTGAGGTAGCGAGGGAAAGCAGGAGGTTGGCGACATTTGCGCACGCAATCAGCAGTACAAAGCCGACGGCGCCTAGCATCAACCAGAGCGGGCGTCGTACGTTGCCGAAGAATTGATCGCGCAACGGCAGCACTTCAGCGGTGTAGTTTTTGTTGAACTCGGGTGCTTCGTCGGAGAGTCGCACTGCGATCGTCCGCAATTCTGCCGCAGCCTGATCAGCAGATACTCCGTCTTTCAAACGTCCAACTACTGAGAGAAAGCGACCACGCTCATTCGCAGCGCCACCAGCCGGCATCGGCAGCACCGTCCAAAGTTCCGCCGGTCGTCCTGTGCCAGAGCGACTCTTGATGTGAAACTGAAAGCTCGGCGGCATTACACCGATCACGGTAGCCTTAGCGCCGCTGAGTGTAAGTTGTTGGCCCAGTATGTTCGATTGACCACCAAACCGACGTTGCCACAATGCATAGCTCAGTACCACAACGGAAGGTTTGCCTGCTTCTCCATCCTCGGGCAGGAATGTTCTACCCAGAAGCGGATCGACTCCCAGCACGTTGAAGATCTCCGGCGTGGCGAACTGGACTGACAATTCTTCAGGTTCGCCATCGCCAGTCAGGTTGACGCGCTGATCTGTGAATGCGGAGATGTTTTGGTAGCTGGTTTGCTGTTCACGCCAACGTCTAAAGTTGGCGCGCGAAGTGGTGTTCTGATGTCTGCCTTCGGGTGTGACTTCCCAAAGCATCACGATCTGTTCTGCGTCGCGATAAGGAAGTGGACTAAGCAGGAGTTCGTTGACTACGGAGAAGATTGCCGTATTCGCGCCGATGCCGAGTGCGAGCGTCACAACCGCGACTGAAGTGAACGCTTTGTGTTTCGCCAGCATGCGAATGCCGTAGCGAATGTCCTGCGTCAGAGTTTCGAACAGACCGCCACCTTTCACGTCATAAGCGGCGTCAACAGCTCTATTGACGTTGCCAAAACTGTGGGTGGCCTTTTCCCGCGCTTCGTCGGGAGACATTCCTGCCTTGATGTTTGCCTCCACCTGCAACTCGAGATGAAGACGCATCTCGCGATCGATGTCGTTAATAACTGTTTCGCGCTGCCGCAGAGCGCGTAATCGATCGCGAAGTATGTTGAACCACTTCATTTCTACTTCTCTTTCTGAAAATCTTTTTTTGTGCTTTATGTGCCTCTTTGTGGCTAAGTCTTATGTGGCTTGTCTGACTTTGGCGATGGCGAGCACGAGTCGATCCCAGCTTGCCTCTTCCGTCTCAAGCTGCTTTCGTCCGACTCGCGTGAGCTTATAAAACTTCGCTTCACGTCCGGTCTCGTGTACATCCCAACGCGCTGAGACCCAACCTTTTTGCTCGATGCGATAGAGCGCGGGATACAAAGATCCCTGCTCCACATTCAACATTTCGTCGGATAGCTGGCGAATGCGTTGAATAATTCCGTAACCGTGCAGTTCCCCAAGTGAGAGCGCCTTGAGAATCAGCATATCGAGAGTTCCCTGCAACAGTTCGGCCTTATTTTTAGCCACATTGATCTCCTGATACCTAGATTGTCAAAGTATGCCACAAAAAAGCACAAAAAGCACAAAATGAATTGGATAGCCCGGCTCCTCTTTGTGTTTTTTGTGCCTTCTGTGCTTCTTTGTGGTTATGGATGTTCAAGCGTATCTGAAACGGATTAATTATCAGGGACCTCTTAGCGTGACGCCGGAGACCTTGCGTGATCTCCAGGTTGCACACTTGAAGACGGTGCCCTTCGAGAACCTGAGTATTCACGCAGGCGAGCCCATCATTCTTGAAGAAGAGGCGCTGTTCAAAAAGATCGTAGACGAGAGACGTGGTGGTTTTTGTTACGAATGCAATGGTTCGTTCGCGGGATTGCTACGGGCGCTCGGATTCGAGGTTGAAATGCTCGCGGCGGGTGTTGCGCGTCGCCAGGGCGGGTTCGGGCCAATCTTCGATCATATGGCACTAGCGGTCACGCTCGCTGAACGCTGGCTGGTGGATGTTGGTTTTGGCGACTCGTTTCTCGAACCCTTGTTACTTGACTCACGTGAGGAACAAGTGCAGGGAACACGATCATTTCGCATCGACGCCGACGACGATTACCTCATCCTCCTGCGTCGCAACGACGGTGAGGATTGGGAACCGCAATACCGTTTTAAAGTCCAACCATTCGGCCTTCCTGATTACGAAGAGATGTGTCAAGTTCACCAAACCTCGCCCGAGTCGCACTTCACGCAAAATGTCATCTGCTCCCGCGTCACCGAAGATGGTCGAATCACACTGAGCGATATGCGCCTCGTCACAACCTCTGGTCCACAGCGAACGCGTCACGAACAAATGTTGACGAATCGCGAAGAATACGACGACGTCCTTCGTGAGCAGTTCGGCATCGTGATGAAAAACGAAGTAAAGCTGCCATCTTCTCGATAGACAACTTTTTTGACGTCGCAGCAACATTGTCGTGATGTTGTCCGGCCAGACTCAAAAATTATTTCAAACAGGGGAGTTTTCCATGGGAGCAGCAACACAAAGACGAGAAGACGATCTACAGAAGCTTCGCGAGCTGGTTAAAGAAATTGACTTTTGTATGTTGACTACGGTGGATGAAAACGGCGACTTACACAGCCGGCCGATGTCTTCAAACGGTGATATCGACGGGGATGGAGACATCTGGTTTTTCACTAATTCTTCGTCCCACAAAGTGAGTGAGATCGCGAGACTGCCGAAAGTAAACGTCAGTTTTGCGGATCCCGACAACCAACGTTACATATCAGTCAGTGGAACAGGACAACTCGTCCGCGATCAAAAGAAGATCGAGGAGTTATGGAGGCCGGAGTTCAAGATCTGGTTTCCGAAAGGTAAGGACGATCCTGAAATTGCCTTATTGAAAGTCAATGTCGAGAAGGCTGAGTACTGGGATAGTCCCTCGAGCACGATCGGATATGCGTTGAGCTTTGTATCGTCGATCGTCACGGGAAAAGAGCCGGACATGGGAGAGAACAGGAAGTTGAATCTTTAACTACTTCTGCGCACGACGGTGGCGGCCACCGCGATTAGTTCTGTTAACTCAACAGGCTTTGGCACATGCATGTCGTAGCCTGCACGCAGAGCCTGCAAACGATCTTCGACACGCGTGTAGGCCGTGAGAGCGATTGCTGCTATTTTGCCGCCTCGTTGCGGAGAGAGTTTGCGAACCTGCCGAATGAACTCGTAACCATCTGTTCCCGGCATGCCGATGTCGCTTATAAGGATATCGGGAAGAGAGATCTTCAGTGAGTCGATGGCCTCGGCAGCGGATCGAACAACCTCGACGGTTGCGCCACAATACTCGAGCCCCTGCTTCAGCAACTCGCGAGTATCTGCCTCATCGTCAACGACAAGAATTCTTAAACCATCCAACCGGTCAGTCGTATCAGCCGGCGGCAATAGATCTCGCGCACCCGGGTGCACGCGGCCACCTGTTGAATCGACCTGATAAACTGGAGATATAGGCAACATCACCGTGAATGTTGCTCCTTTACCCTCGCCTTCACTGTCAGCGCGAACCATGCCGCCATGAAGCTCAACCAGATGGCGGACGATGGCCAGGCCCAATCCCATACCACCATGCTGGCGACTCGTTTTCTGATCCGCCTGGCGAAACCGATCAAATACGTGCGGTAAAAAGTCCGCTGGAATTCCCTGACCAGTATCGCTGACCACGATCTCAAGGTGTGAATTGACTCTCTCGGATCGAACCTGCACCCGACCATCACGCGGTGTGAACTTGATCGCATTGGAAAGTAAATTCCAAACAACTTGTTGGAGTCTCACTGGATCGCCTGGAATTGAGAGCAGTCCAGTGTCAACGATTTTTTGCACGCGCACGCCTTTAGCATCTGCCGCCGGCCTCACGGCTTCGACCGCCGCGTCGATGAATGAATTCGGATCTGCCGGACGAACGTCCATGCGCAACTTGCCGGTGATGATGCGTGAGACGTCCAGCAGATCATCCACGAGTTGCGCTTGCGCGCGTGCGTTGCGTTCGATGGTGTCGAGAGCTTTGGAAGTGTCACTGGGTGAAAGTTGGCCCAATCGTAACATCCTGGCCCAGCCGAGGATTGCACTGAGTGGAGTTCTCAGCTCGTGAGAAATGGTTGCGAGAAACTCTTCTTTCAACCGGCTCGATTCTTCCGCCTGACGATAAAGCCTCTCCTTCTCAGCCGCAGCTCGTTCAGCTTCGGCGCGCGCTTTTTGGGCGATTTCGTTTAGCGTCCGCAGTGCTTCAGCTTGCGCCCGCAACGTTTCCTCATTGGACTTGCGAGTGGTGATGTCCTGAATTAGTCCCAACATTCCCACAACGGATCCGTCGTTACCGTAAATTCCGTGACCTTTGGCTGCGATCCAAATCCAGGGTTCTGATCTATTGGCGTTTCTGACGCGGTACTCGACATCGTACTCGCCTCGAGTGGCGAGGGCTGTTTCGACCGCATTGCGCGCCCGCTCGCGATCATCTTCGTGAAGTAGCTCGCGGATTTGAGCCCAGGTCATGTAAGGTCCAGGAGGAATATCAAAAATGGCCGCCGCGGTTTCGGACAGGGTAACGACGTCCGTTTTGGCGTCCCATGACCAGTCGCCCAGGCGCGCTGCATCGAGAGCGAGCTTCAAACGGTATGAAGCCTCGTCAAGTGAGCGTCGTGCCTGGCGTTGCTCGGTAATATCGCGTGCAATCTTGGATGCGCCGATGATTTTTCCATCGGGACCTTTGATGGGTGAAACCGTTAACGAAATATCAATCAACTTACCGTCTTTTCGCACGCGCACAGTTTCGTAGTGCTCGATGCGTTTTCCCGCTCGCAATCGTGTCAGGATTGTCGGCTCTTCATCAAGATGTCCTTCCGGGATAAGGATAGTGACGGGTTTGCCGATGACTTCATCGGCGTCGTAACCAAAAATGCGCCTGGCTCCTTCGTTCCAACTGGTAATGATACCGTCGAGAGTTTTGCCGATGATTGCGTCGTCAGCGGATTCGATTAACGCCGAAAGCCAGTACTGCGCCAGTTCAGGGCTCCGCAGGTCTGTGAATTGACCCTTATACAACTTCTCATTTGACGATCTGGCGTCAGAACGCTTGCTGGACATAACTCTTCGAAACTCGCGCTTGCCTTGAGGAGAGTTGCTAAGGGGGTGTACAGGGGTGAGAGGATTATAGCAAGGCTAGCCATAGAAAACACAAAAGGCACAACAATGTAACTTGTTGTGCCTTTTGTGTTTTTTGTGTCTTATACCTTAGTGGCCCTGTGAGAGTTTGCCAATCAGGGTAAACAATGGCAGATACATCGCGATGACGATTGAGCCGATTGTGACGCCAAGGAAGGCAATGAGGAGTGGTTCCATCAAGGTCAACAGATTCGCGATGGCAGAGTCAACTTCGGACTCGTAGAAGTCGGCGATCTTGCCGAGCATCGCGTCGAGGGCGCCGGTCTGTTCGCCGATGCCAATCATTTGGGCCACCATGTGGGGAAATACTTCCGTGGCTTTGAGGGGATCGACAAAGCTCTCACCGCGCTCAACACCAGCTCGGACTTGAGTGATCGCTGCTTCAATGACCACATTGCCGGAAGTCTTCGCGGTGATGTCCAACGACTGGAGAATGGGAACGCCGGACGACAGCAATGTCGAAAGCGTGCGTGAAAAACGTGCCACAGCGATTTTGCGGAAAATGTCGCCGAGGATAGGTACTTTGAGAAGCAATCCGTCGATCATCTTCCTGCCGCCCGGTGTTTTGTAGTAGAACTTGATCGCCACACCAGTACCAATCACCGATGCGAGTATTACTAAACCTCCCCAACCCGCAAGGAAGTTACTGATTCCAACTACAATTCTCGTTGGCAACGGCAACTGTTCGCCTGGTCCAAGCAGGCCCATAAAGATATTTTGAAACTGCGGAATCACGACGATCATGATCACAGTGACTGCTGCGATCGCGAGCACAATCACCGCTGCCGGATAGATCATCGCGGAGATGATGTCGCGCTTTAACTTCACGATCTTCTCGATAAACGTAGAGAGTCGCTGCAGAATCAGATCGAGAATACCGCCCGTTTCTCCGGCCTCAACCATGTTGGCATAAAGCTGATCGAACACGCGCGGATGTCGCGCCATCGCGGTTGCCAGCGTCGAGCCTTCTTCAACGTCCTGGCGCACCTGCATGAGGATCTGTTGAAAGTATTTGTTGTCCTGTTGCTGAGCAAGGATTTCGAGACATTGGACCAGCGGCAAGCCGGCGTCGATCATCACTGAAAACTGACGTGTAAAGATCGACAAGTCTTTCGACTTAACTTTCTTCCGACCACCAATCTTCGGAATACCGATCTCACGGCCCTTTTCCTTCACGGAAGTCAGCGTTACTTGTTCGCGCCGCAGAATCGAGCGCAAAGCTTCGCGATTATCCGCGACGCGTTCGCCGACAACGATCTCGTTCAGTCTGTTGCGGCCTTTGAAAACATACGTTGGCATGGCTGAAAGCTCCAGAGTGGCTTATCTGTTTTGCACGTTTGGTCTGCTACCAATCGGTCGGGGCTGTGCATAAGGACTCGCATGCGGCTTCTGGCCGTTGGCCGGGTTCAATCCCGAGCCGCGATCGATCAGCTCGCGCAGCTCGTCGACGTTCGACGAACGTTGCATAGCGGTGTCCAGGCTGATCTGGCGTTTGTGATAGAGCGTCGCCAAAGCCTGATTGAACGTTTGCATTCCGTATTTGTCCTGACCGGTCTGCATCATCGAGTAGATCTGGTGGACTTTGTCTTCACGAATCAGATTTCTGATAGCGCTGTTTGGCACCATGATCTCGAGCGCCATCGCTCGTCCGCCGCCTTCGGCTCGAGGAAGTAGTGCCTGACACAGGATTCCTTCGAGCACGAGTGATAGCTGTGCGCGAATCTGTGCCTGCTGATCGGAAGGGAACACGTCGATGATACGGTTGATCGTCGATGCGGCTGAGTTTGTGTGCAGGGTGGCGAGAGTTAAGTGTCCGGTTTCAGCGATGCGCAGTGCCGACTCGATCGTTTCGAGGTCGCGCATTTCGCCGACCAGAACCACGTCCGGGTCCTGACGGAGGGCAGTACGCAGCGCTGCCGCAAATCCGTGTGTATCGGCGTTAACTTCGCGCTGGTTGATCAAACAGCCTTTGTGGTTGTGTAAAAACTCGATCGGGTCTTCGATAGTCAGGATGTGATCGTGACGATCGCGATTGATCTTGTCGATCATCGCGGCGAGGGTAGTTGACTTGCCGGATCCTGTTGGTCCCGTGACGAGAATCAGCCCGCGTGGTTTCTCACAAAGTTGTTTGACAATTGGAGGTAGTCCCAGGTCTTCGAAGGCTTTGATCTCGTAAGGAATGGCGCGAAACACCGCGCCCACGGCGCCACGCTGATTGAACAAGTTGGCGCGAAATCGCGACAGGCCTTTGACGCCGAACGAGAAGTCCAATTCCAGGTTCTCTTCGAAACGATGTTTTTGAGCGTCAGTCAAAACGGAGTAGGCAAGTTGTTTTGTATCTGCTGAGGTAAGCACGCGATACATGTCGAGTGGACGAAGATGTCCGTCGACTCTAACCTGCGGAGGCGAGCCGGTCGTGATATGAAGATCCGAACCTCCAAGTTCGGAAAGCTTTCTCAGCAACTCTGAGAGAGAGATTTGCGGAGCGGATTCGTTCAGTCGCATCTAGGTCAATTTCTCCTGCGTCGGGATCAGAAAGGTTTCACGCAGAGGCGCAAAGGTCGCAAAGTTAGTCTTTGCCGTCTCTGCGCCTTTGCGTGAATCTGCTTCGTTATTGCTGAGCGCCGGCTTTCGCACGTAACGACTCGATGAAGCGCTGGGCTTCAGTTGTCATGCGTTCCGCGTTCTCAACCGTTGTATCTGTGGTGAGCCCGTAAATGCGGCCACCCGCTTCGGTGAAATAGAACGTCCACACTTTCTCCGGCGTGAGTGCATCCTTCGGCGTTCGCGCTGTAACCACGAAAACGCGATTGCCATTCACATCGCGAACGAAGTCGTTGACGACCCAACCACCGGACGAAACCATCTTGTCGATAACCATGCGGCGCAGATCAGCGACAGCCACTCCGCCAAGCATCTTCTTCTCTTCACGAGAAGTCAGGAAGGTCGGGTTCGGCCTGCTCAACGCAATCACCGCAAGATTCATCTGACCGGGCAGTTTCGCCTCAGCCGTTTTGAATGCCGGATGCGAAGGGTTAACAACGCGCGGCCGTGTTTCGCCGCCGTTTGAGTGATTCGCAACAGGCGCAACGCTGCCGGTCATGACTGGCGGCGGCAGAGCTGTGCTCGTTGCAGAGTTTGAAGACAGTGACGGTAACTCCGGACCCGTGAGTCCCTGGAGCTCAGCCACGTTAATGTTTTGGGGGAGTGCGAGCGTTGCTTTGCGATGGGCCATTTCAGCGGCCAATCTCTTTTGTCGCAAGCGCGCGCGATAACGTCGCCACCACGCGCGTGAACGATAGCGATGGTGACGTTTTTGTCCAACTTGTACAGTTTGCCTGACTCCGTGTGCTTCGTTCGTGAAAGGCAGCATTACGCCCACGGACAGCACAAAGATCAGGGCTATTGCAATTGGTCTAAGCATCTTCGTTCTCCTCGATTAGGCGACCGTTTCACGAACGACTTCCTCGCAGGTGGTCACGCCGCCACGAATCTTGTGCAAGCCCGATTCGCGGAGGGTGATCATGCCGTCGTCGATCGCCTTCTTCCTCAATTCAAGTGCGGAAGCCCCGATCAGGATCAGTTCACGAATCTCGTCGGTGATCTCCATCACTTCGTAAAGTCCAATTCGTCCTTTGTAGCCAGTGTTATTGCAGGTCGAACATCCTTTGCCTTTGTAGGTCTTCATCGACTTGGCTTCCTCTGGCGAGAAACCCACTTCGATTAGCGCCTCGACCGGCGTTTGATGTTCCTGTTTGCAGTCTTTGCAGACGCGGCGGATCAGTCGTTGTGCCTGGATGAGGTTTACGCTGGTGGCAACAAGGAAGGGTTCGATGCCCATGTTCATGAGACGTGAGATTGTTGAGGGAGCATCGTTGGTGTGCAGGGTAGAGAGTACGAGGTGACCGGTGAGTGCGGCTTTGATGGCGATTTCCGCCGTTTCAAAGTCGCGAATTTCACCGACCAGAACGATGTTTGGATCCTGGCGCAAGAAGGAGCGAAGAGCGGCGGCGAAGTTCAAACCGATCTGTTCTTTCATCTGCACCTGATTAATGCCGGGCAGATTGAACTCGACCGGGTCTTCCGCGGTCATGATGTTGGTGTCGACTGTGTTCAATGACTGTAGAGCCGAGTAGAGAGTGTTGGTCTTACCGCTTCCGGTTGGACCAGTCACGAGGACCATCCCGTACGGCTTGGAAATGTTTCGCTTGAACTTAGTCAGTGACTCAGGCTCGAAACCAAGTTTGGTCATGTCGAGCATCAGGTTCTGTTTATCCAACAGACGAAGCACGACTTTTTCACCGAAGAGAGTGGGCAAAGTAGAAACACGAAAGTCGAGCTCACGCGAACGTGAATCGACTTTCACTTTGATCTTGATGCGTCCATCCTGGGGAAGACGCTTCTCGGAGATGTCGAGTTTCGACATGATCTTGATGCGTGAGATCAGCGCATCGCGAAGCTTCAGGGGCGGGTGCATCACGTCGTAGAGCACGCCGTCAATGCGGAACCTGATGCGCAACTCTTTTTCGTAAGGTTCGACGTGAATGTCGGAAGCGCCGCGTCGGAGCGAGTCAACCAAAAGCACGTTGACGAGACGCACGACAGGTGCGTCTTCGCTCATGCGTGAAAGCGTGGAAAGATCAATCTCCTCGTTGTCTTCGACTACCTCTACGTCTTCGGTTGCCCCGTGGTCGAAGTCGATGCTGTCTAATGAGACGAGATCAGCGTGCGTGATGGCGCCTGATCCGTTGCTCTTCGTGCTGAGTTCCGGGGCAACTTCTTCTATCTGCGTAGAGGCCAGTTCAATTTCGCGTGAACTACCGTAATACTTCGCGATTGCCTGTTGCACACTGCCTTCGGCAACCACGACAGGTTCGACGTTCAAGCCGGTCATAAACTTGACGTCGTCGATGGCGTATACGTTGGTCGGATCGACCATGGCGAGAGTGAGAGTGGCGCCAACGCGAGAGAGGGGCAAAACAGAATGTTTTTGCGCGACCTCCTGAGGGATGAGGCTTA
>DASTVU010000236.1:0-11021 GCA_035758935.1 Pyrinomonadaceae bacterium
AGAGACCATACTTCGGAAAAGTCTTCGCCGATTGACGAGAGTAGTCCGGGTCCATATTACGGCGCGTGGCTTCAATCAGTTTTTCTTCCGAGACACTCTGCGCGCCGGGGAAGTGAAGCGTGCAGATCTTCATCGATACGCCTTCGACTCGAAACAAGTGTTCATTTTCCGTGAGGTTGTATTCCACTTGTCCCGCCAGCTTACGTTCAGCGAGAAAACTTTGAAGTGCTTTCTTGATGGCTTCGGTGGTGTCACCAGCGTTGGGCGCCGACCCGTTGAAGGAGGGCACCTCGCCTTTGATCACCGCGGCCAATTCTTCGTCAGAAAACCAGATGAAATTATCGAAGGCGACTGGTGACATTTGACCTTTGAGTTCTTCAAGCTGAAACGTGATCGTCACGTCGGCGCCCACGTATCGCGTGCGATAGCCAACTTTTTTGAATAGACCGCTGTTAACTAAACGCTCAGCCGCTGCGTCAGCTAGTTCAGGTGAAAAAGGATCGCCAATCTTCAAGCCACTGGTTGCGATGACCGTCTCAGTGGTCAAGGTTTGAAGACCTTCGGTCTCGATTCGCGCGATCTTTTGCCCGGTCTGTGCAAAGATGACAGTAGTTGCGAGAACGATCACACAAATCGTTGACAGAATTCTGAGGGGATTAGTTGTCATTCTGGTTTTATCTACCTCGCTTATTGAGATAAATTAAGACGGCAATCAACGCAATTCGGAAATGATTGGAGGTCACGAACATGATGGTTACGTTATTGTTTACGTGCATGATGATGTTGGCCTGCGGTGCGCCGCGGGCGGAGTTAACCACGGAGACAGCGCAGCGGCGCGACTTTAAGGAGCGCGACGAATTTAACCAGACTTATCAACTGGCGCCGGGAACGCGCGTTGAAGTCTCAAGCATTCGTGGGCACGTTACGATCACCAATGCGGATAGCGCAACGGCTGAGGTGAAGATCATCCGGACGGCACGCACTCGTGCTGACCTCGAGTATCACAAAATCGAAGTCCAACAAACGGGCAACAGCCTTGTGGTGCGAGGTATACAGGAGCCTGAAGAGCGCCGCGATCGAAATGTTCAGGTGGACCACCAGGTCATACTCAAGCTGCCTCGCAACATCGATCTCGCAGTTAACAGTGTCAGCGGCTGGCTCCGATCCGGCGACATAGACGGACAGGCACGTGTAAACAGTATCAGTGGCACAGTCAAAATCGGTAACGTTGGTGGCAAACTCCAAGTGACCAGCGTCAGTGGAAATCTCGAAGTCGGAAATGTGGACTCAGATGCGCGAGTGAACAGCATCAGCGGCAACCTCGGTCTTGGTCAGGTGAACGGTTCGCTTGACGTGTCGAGCGTAAGTGGTGGTGTGAAAGCTACGCTTGTCAGCCTGAGCCCGGAGGGCATTCACATCAAGAGCGTGAGTGGCTCCATCGAGATCGGGTTCAAGAGCGACGTCAACGCCGACTTCAGGGCCGACAGTATTAGTGGTCAGGTTTATCTCGACGTGCCTAACGTCACTCGCGAAAGTGATGAGAAGTCGTCCAACGTCCGCGCGCGCATTGGCGCCGGAGGTACGCCAATCACGATCTTCAGCGTGTCCGGCAATATCCGTCTGACGCGAAGTTAACCCGCGCCTATTCGGACGGAAAGCATCGAGATCGAGCCGCCATCGAAGCCTTCTACAGGAAAGTCGACCCGGTCATCTTCACGCTGCAAGGCGGCAATATATAGCAGTGGCAAGTAGTGGTCAGGCGTAGGGGCTGCGAGTATTGCGTCGCGGCCGAGCGTTTCGTAGTTGATCAATGGATCGTGATTGCCTGTTTCCAGGAGTTCGCGCGCGCGTTCTTCAAAACGAACCGCCCAGTCGAGAGGTTCTACATCATGCCTTCCCCAGGCGTAAGCGTGTAGATTGTGGACCAGGTTGCCACTGCCGATAACAAACACTCCTTCATCACGCAATGGCGCAAGTAGTTTGCCCGTCTCATAGTGGAATTCGGCTGGTTGTGTTTCATCAATGCTAAGCTGCACAACCGGGATAGCCGCGTCTGGAAAGACATGCTTAAGCACAGACCATGTGCCGTGATCGAGTCCCCACTGTTCATCGAGTTTGGTATTGATAGGCGCCAGTAAATCCTGGACTCGACTCGCAAGCTCAGGATCTCCAGGAGCGGGATACTCAACCTTATACAACTCTGGTGGAAAGCCGCCGAAGTCATGGATCGTCCGCGGAGTGCGCATAGCTGTTACGAGCGTCGCTGGTAAGTACCAATGCGCGGAGATGCAGAGGATGGCACGAGGACGCGGCACCGCTGCGCCGATCATGGACCAACCATCGGTCCATGCATTGCGCCGCAACGCATTCATCGGATTGCCATGCCCGAAGAAAATTGCTGGTAGCACTTTCATTGGAAAGTTGACGGTCGCGGTTCGATTCTTTGGAGGCGTGGCCGCACTATAGCACAAGAAGCTTTGCAGTGGTCCAAAGATTCCGACAGATCCGTGCATGTTACAATTTCTTGAATGAGGCGCTTTAAATCAGACATCCCTCCAAATGTTGTTGAGCAGGTTACGCGCGAATTTCGGCGTGAGGGGGGAGCGATCTACCATCGGATTACGAACTGTGTGTTAGATGGTGAGGTTGTAGGGCAGCGCGGGTACGGGGAAGAGGGGCAACTCGTTTCAGAGACTCCGTTGAGGAATGGAAGCAAACAAGGACGTGAATTTCAGTGGCACGATGATGGGAAGCTAAGCCTGATCGAGCCCTACGTGAATGGCAAAATTCACGGCACCGCTAAACAGTACGGGCGTAACGGATCGGTTATCGGGACTTACAGCCTTCGTAATGGAACTGGTTACGACATCTGGCGCAGGGAAGACGAAGACGTCATTAACATTTCCGAAATTCACACGTTAAAAGACGGCTTGCCTCACGGGTACGAGTGGTGGTTGATGAAGCCTCATGTCGTGTGGCACGAAATACACTGGCACGAGGGCGAGTATCATGGCATAGAGCGACAATGGAACTTCGCGAATAAATTGAGGCGAGGATTTCCCCGGTACTGGATCAAAGGTGAACGCGTAGATAAGAGAAAATATCTGCGAACTGCTAAACAGGATCCCAGCTTGCCGCCATTCCGTCTGAAAGATAATTCGCCTCGACGCAGGTTTCCATCTGAAATTGAGCAGCTCTTTAGTTGACCCTATCGGAATGCTGTTGATATCAGCTTCACCGGGTTGACTTCCGGCCAGGTCTGCAACGAAGTGGGTCCCAGTTAGCCCAGGCACCAAACCTCAGTCTCGACGGGTTAACAAATATTAGTTGAATAGAGCACTGAAAGTGCGAAATATCTCCGTTAGTTATTCCGCTCTTTCAGAGCTCCGCTACCGCGGACGGTACTGACTGTGTCCAAGTGAAGTTCCGCTGAAATCGTTATTCATCCGGTTCAGGTAGCTCGCAATATGTATGGGGGTCGATGTTCGACCCCCACGTTACAGGGTCAACTTCTCAGGCGACCTTTATGCTGATGGCCGTCAAAGCATCTCCTTCAGCTTTGGCGACTACCACTACTGAGTCGTCCGCTTTGATATCTGCTGCGGTAGCATCCTTTCCGCTTTTAGTGATTTTAGTGTTCGCATCGATCACAATTGTCTTTTCCGCTTTTTTCGCGTCAACAATTGTGACTGATGTTTCTGAGACCGCGGACACCTTGCCGTCGATTGTCACGGTCTCCGCTGAGGGCTCTGTTTTTTGTGTGCCGGACTGAGCTGACTGACCAATTCCTGTCGAGATCATCAGAAACATAGCCAACAACACTGCAAAGCCAAGCCCTAATTTATTCGTAAACCTATTCATCAATACTCTCTCCTCTTTCCTTGTTCTTTTAGTGACCATCTGATTTGCTTGAGCACGATGATGGCCTCTTCAAATCTTAAGTTGTTAAGGAAGGTGAACTGTTGTCAGTGATTTGTCTTCATCTTGCAATCACGCAAGGCGATGACGCAGGTAGAGGCAAAAAAAGAAGGAGAAAATATTGAAGAGACTTGACGACCTTTCGTCGGATGATTGATCGCGTTTTTCGTGCTTAGACGTTCCGACGCCTCCTTTGGCTTGGTTACAACTTATTCGCTGAACCAAAGGATACTCGCTCAGAGGTTCTGATTTTCCTCAAATATGTTCGCCCGAGTCAGAGGCAATCAGGATGACCGCAGCTACAGTTTGTCTCATGGCCACCAGCTGCGTTCCTGCAATGTGTGCTGCAATACTCATCACCGGCAGGAGCCGCACATTTGCACGGTGTGTGAGCGCATTTTTGGTTAGACTCTGTGTTGTTCATTCTTCACTCCTTACTGTCTAAATGGGCTCCGAGACGTAAGAGCCTGGCAGGTGGAATCAGGGCTTCGACTTGAAACGCTCCGAGAAGGTCGTTGTCACCCTCAGTGCTTCCTCATATTGTCGATGCATTTCACGTTTTGCTTTGTTTCCGTTAACAGTCGTAACTTTGTGATTCGGTAGTTCGGTGATCTTAAAGGAACAATCCCGGTCTTTCGACGCGAGAATTACATACGCGTCGGCACGTTTGTTGTTAGCAACTGAGACATTGCTTGCAAAAAACCTCTGATAGGCGATGATGGCCTCCCGTGCTTTTGCAAGATTCTCGGGTGTGGTATCTCCAGGTTTGTACTGTGCGTGAATTGAGCGAGCTATAAAAGACGGTGCTGTTTTGTTTTGAGGATCGAGCAGCAATGCCTTTTCGGAATGAGCCTGCGCTTCCGCAAACTTTCGCTCGCGATACGCCCGAGCAGTTTCAATCAACTCTTGCTTAGCTTGCGCTTCAGCTACGCTGGAGTTCGGAGTTTGGGCCAGCAGTGGCGCTGCTAGCGCGATCGTGATGGTCAGTGAAGTTAAGAGTTTCATCGATCTCTGCTCCGCCAGGAGTTGGCATGGCAGTGAAGGCATAGTATGAACCACTTGAATCGAAAATGACTAGGCTGTGAAAGTGAAGAACTCACTCCCGTCATCATCCTCCCCGCACCGGCTTTACACAAAGAGTTCCTAAATCCCGCCCACGGAAGTGGGTGGATACTTCAAGTCCTTTCTATATCAACTAATTAGTTAGAAATCTGAATCCCGCCAACGAAAGTTGGCGGATTGTTCAAGTTCTTACTATTTATCCTAATTTCCGGCCACGGGATTCGAGAGCTATGATAAATAGTGTGGACCTGAACAATCCGCCCACTGCCGTGGGCGGGATTTAGCAATTTTCGACGAGTGAACGCTTAGCAAAAGGCTTTTGACATCTCTTCGATCTGGGTTCGTGCGTCAGGACTGATTTCACCGACAATCTGCAAGAACTGCGGGTGCGTCATCGCGGAACCTAAATAGGTCCAACGCAGCGCTTGTCGCTGAATCGCGCGGAACTGCTCTTCCTCAGGTTTACTAAAATTGCGTCCGGCAGCACGTTGTAATGCCTGCATGTCGAACTTGACTTGCTGTGAGATTCCGCTGTCGATCAGGGCGCCTATAGCCGCGTAGTCGCTGATGCCTTTTTCGATCTCGATGGCACTGCGGTTGTCGGTCAAAGCCTGGACCATCAATGTGTCCAGCTTGGTGTGTTGCGCTTCCTCCATCCAGTGATGACGCAGCAAGCTCTTGAATTGCGGGTCGAGATCTTCGTCGTCGCGAACGCTTTCGAGATAGTGCTTTTGTGTCATCCACTCGATTCCCAGGATAACGAGTGCGACACCCAGCGGGCTGTGGACCAGGACGGCCTTTCCGATCTCCTCGGGCGGCCCGATTGTGTCGCAGTTCGTCACGAAGCCTGCCTCGAACTCCTCCGCGAACTTCTTGAACAAATGAATGTGCTTGGCCTCTTCGCTGGCGAACTGCAAGAGCGCGCGAGTGCGATAGTCGTCTTCATTCAGGTGCGGTCGTGCGTGGTCCAGCACGAAAGGCAGAATGAACTCTTCGACCATGCCGAAGGTGTAAAGATAGCCGTAGGCACGAATTTGATTAAGCAGGATCTTCTCCTCTTTGCTGAGAAAATCCAGCGACTCAACTCGCGCCAGCGACTCGGGCATGAAAGGTTTAGTGAAATCAAGGTTTTTGTTGCCGCCGATAATGTCTTCAATTCGCCAGTTCGCCTTTGCGGACGCTGCCAATGTTTCCTGATAGTTGTAATTAACCGTGAGCATAATCTCCTCCGTTCAGATGTCACTTCAAATCATTGCGGCCCTGCCGCGTAACAACTAGAATCTTGCGCTGCAACCGGCGAGGCGACCATGCTCGCCAGTCCGAAGAAATTGACCAAACGTCCAGCGAGCCCGATCACTTTGCTGCGAATACGGCGTCTTTTTGCCGTTCGTCCAGATGCGACATGGATGCCCTTTCTGAAATTCTTCGCGGAATAGTGTTGAAGGGCGCGTTGTACTTCAACGCCGAGTTCTCAGCACCCTGGGGATTTCGTACACCGGCGACGGATGAGTTGGCCCAACTGCTCACACCGGGCGCGCCTCATCTGATGATCTATCATTTTCTGGCAGAGGGTTCGGGAATTGTTCGTCTCGAAGACGATCTGGAAATTACGCTGACCGCTGGTGATGTAATCGTCGTGACACACGGCGATCCTCACGACATGTGTAGTGCGGTCGACGTGGCGCCTAAACTTTCAGACGCAATGAAAGCGAAACTTCGAGCACACGATTTCACCACCATGCAGGCTGGCGGTGGTGGCGACGTCGCCCGCTTCGTTTGCGGCTTCATGGTTTGCGATCCGCTCTTGTGTAGCCCGATTCTGCGAAGTCTGCCGCCCGCCTTCAAAGTTAACTTACGTACCGACCGGGCGGGTCATTGGCTGGAGAATGCGCTGCTACATTTGGTTGAGGAAGCCAATTCGGGACGAGCCGGCAGCGAAGCCGTGTTGGCAAAGATGTCTGAGGCGCTGTTTGTTGACACGTTACGTCGTTACTTCGCGGACTTACCGGAAGAGGAAGTTGGCTGGTTGGCTGCCGCTCGCGATCCGATCATTGGAAAGAGTTTGACGCTACTGCACTCGCGAACTGCGCATCCCTGGACCATTGCCGAGTTAGCGACCGAAGTTGGGTCGTCGCGCTCAGCTTTCGTGGAACGCTTCACTCGATATCTCGCTGAACCTCCGATGGCTTATCTCATGCGGTGGCGGCTGCAACTCGCCGCTCGCGCACTTGGTACAACTTCCCGCGGCGTAGCAGACATCGCTGAAGAAGTGGGCTACGAATCTGAGGCCGCATTCAACCGTGCATTCAAGCGCGAATTCGGTTCGCCGCCCGCTCGTTATCGAAGGGACCAAAGAGCCGCGAAGATATCTCTCTAATGTGATTGTTAGGCGCCAGGTCGATCAAACAAGATTCACTGGCACATGGCTTTGCACAAAAAGTCACAATAGCGCCTTTCTCTGTGCAACCTCTGTGGTCTCTGTGTCTCTGTGTCTCTGTGGTTGATGAATTCCGAGCAAAAACACACCACAGAGACACAGAGACCACAGAGGTTGCACAAAGAAACCTCAGCAGAACGACTTTGTGCAATGTCCTGGCACATAGGTATTGGTAAAACCATTTGATACCTGTGCTGCTGGTTGTGAGCGAATGATTGTTAAACCCCTTAAGCACTCAGTAGATCCTACAAACTGATCTTCATCAATGTAATTCTGCGTAACCTGTGGATAATAAGTCTTGACCTGAGACAAAATTGGTATTATAAGTTTCGCGCTCAAGTCCAAATTGTTATGACCAATATTACTGCTCGAAAGTTGAAGATCGTTCAACCTGTTCGTTCCGGGCAGACCACCGAACAGGTCGTTGCTCGTGTCTACGAGCTCATCAAGCACCAGGACTTGAAGCCCGGAGATCGCTTACCACCCGAGCGCGAGTTGTCAAAACAGTTGGGAATTAGCCGTCCATCTTTGCGCGCTGGACTGAGTGCCTTGATCTCCATGGGCGTACTCCAGTCGCGACAGGGAGCGGGTACTTTCATCGTTGACGGGCCGCCGGCACTCGATAGCGAACCGCTGCGTTTGCTCGCTCAACTCCACGGTTTCAGTTTCGAACACATGTTTGAGACTCGCGCGATCCTCGAGGTGGGCGCCGCGGGCTTGGCGGCGGAGCGCGCGACGGGAGAACAGCTGGCCACGATGTCGGAACAGATTGCCGACATGTTCGCGTCGTTGAAGGATCCGCAGCAGTTCCTCGTACACGATGTTGCGTTCCATCGAGCGGTTGCAGCGGCGTCAGGCAATCCGACACTGGCCACTTTGGTCGAGATGGTCTCGGCGATTCTTTACGAACGGCGCCGCGAAACAATCGAACGAGCACATGACTTCAACGAGGCTCTCGATCTGCACCGAAGAGTTTATCGCGCCATTCGCGCGCGCCAGCCTGAGGAAGCTCGTGAAGCGATGCGCGAGCACATTGTTCGTGCTCAGCGGGCGTTTGCGCTGGAAGAGAAACAGGCCACAGATAACACGGAAAACGGAGACGATTAGCACGGATTAGATCAGTAAATAATCCGTGTTCATTCCCTTATTGAATTTGTCCCAAGCAGGGACAATTGAACGCACAAACCAATTTCCGGAGGACCGCGTCATGTTGCTACTAAATCGCACAGTCGTATTGATGGTGCTGATCGCCGTCACTGCTTCCGTTGCTCTTGCCCAGGCAAACGCAAAAGTCAGCGGTACCGTTACTGATCCGAATGGCGCGGCCGTACCCGGAGCAGTCGTAAAACTCATAAATCAAGCAACTAAGATCGAAGTTGATGCCACGACCAATGAGGATGGTTACTTTAACTTCGTAAATGTGAACCCCGCGATGTACACGTTGCGGGTTGAAGTCACAGGGTTCAAAGGCGTGCAAAGCGCACCTTTCGACGTGGGTGTCAGTGAAGCCGTGACTCAGAATGTCGCACTAACGCTGGGCGCGGTCTCGGAAACAGTGGAGATCATGGCCGGTGCTGAGCTCATTCAACAAGCCTCGTCAGATCTCGGCACCGTCATTCCTGAGAAGGTGGTCCAGGACCTGCCACTCAACGGTAGAAACTTCACGCAGCTTTTGACGCTAACGCCTGGCGTAACACCTGTCTCGACATCTCAAAACCGAAACGTTGGTGGTGTCGAAGGAAACGTCGGCATTCCTGGTTCTGGTTTTTCCGATCCTTCGTTCCACGGACAGGAAAACCGTTCGAAGCTCTATTTCTACGATGGCATCATCAACACCAATGTTCGTGGACCGACGTATATCGTCATTCCAAACATCGATCTGGTGCAGGAGTTCAAGGTTGTCGGCCACGACTCTCGCGCTGATTACGGCGGCGCTGCGGGCGGCGTCGTAAACATGGTTTCAAAATCTGGCGGCAACAAGTTTCATGGTTCCGCTTTTGAGTATGTGCGCAACGACGCATTCGACGCGCGCAATCCATTTGACGTTTGCACCACGGCGCGCTGCAAACCAGGGCAGGGAGTTCCCGACCAACCTTTGCCGTTTCGGCAAAACCAGTTTGGCGCAACTCTCACTGGTCCAATATTCCGGAATCGCACGTTCTTTTCAGTTGGCTATGACGGCTGGCGCTACAGTCAACCGACGCTCGCATTGTCGTATGTGCCGACAGCCGCTGAAATGAATGGCGACTTCACCAACACTCCCTTTCGCCGCCGGATTTTTAATCCATATTCAACGCGACAGGTAGGCAATAACTTTGTCCGTGACGAGTTTCGTTGTGACGCGTCCGGCACTCCGTTACCGGTAAATGCACTAAAGCAACAGGACCAGACGATCGGAGCGCCCTGTTTCAAAATTCCGCAGGCATTGATCTTCGCGCCCATGCAGAATTTCTTTAAGACTTACGCTCCCGTGCCAAATCTCTCAGGCGATCCGACCAACAACTTCGCGCAGATCCGCCCATCGACAAACAACTCCAACAGTTTTCAAATCAGGATCGATCATCGTTTCAGCGACAACGACAGTATCTTCTTCCGCTATACACAACAGAACGTCACAGTTTTCAACCCGATCGGAAATGAAGGATCCACTGCCGGGAGCGGCAAGGGGCGAAACTACGGAGGCGCCTGGACGCACACGTTCTCGCCGAATCTCATCTTTGATATTCGAGCGGGCTACGCGGGCCGTCCTGGTGTTGATTCCAGCCAGCAGAATCAACACGAAGCGGGATTGGATCCACTTAACCAGTTTGGATTTCTCGATGTCGACAAGTACAGCGGACTGCTCGTCACGCTGCAAAACTGGACTGCGGGTGGAAATAACAATTTTGGAATTCGCGGGACAGCGCTGCGCGAGAACCCGAACTGGAGCATGACGCCGAGCGTGACCTGGTTGAAGGGTAATCACAGCTTCAAAGCCGGCGGTTGGTACATCGAAGCAAAACGCGTCCAACTCAACACCTTTCAAACCTATGTTTTCAACGACGAACAGACCCGCCTGCCAACCGCTTCGACAGGAACTTCAGGCTTGTCGCTGGCATCGGCTCTGCTCGGTTTCCCAAATAATTTCAACGCGCAGTTGCCTGTGCTGCACGGTGGTCCAGTTCAATTCAAGTATGCATCGTGGGCCGCGTTCATTCAGGACGAGTGGCGCGTGCGACGTAACTTTTCGCTGACGATCGGACTTCGTTACGACTATCTTACGCAACCAAAGACGACGGACGGCCGTTTGTGGAACTCACTCGATCTCGAAAACCAGCGTTGGACCATTGGCGCTACCGAGATGCCGGCATTTTGCAGTGTAGCGAAGGCTGCTCCCTGCATACCGGATGCGTTCAGAAATGATCCGCACTTCAATAACGTGGTTCTGGCCGGCACAAAGTTTTTTGCACCGCCGCCAATCAAAGACAACTTCGGACCGCGAGTCGGTATCGCGTGGACACTGAACCCAAAAACCGTTTTGCGAGCCGGTTACGGTCTGTACTGGGATCCGCTGCCGGCCCGCAGCCAGTACGCGCAGAATGATCTCGAAGCGACTGTTTGGCCC
>DASTVU010000237.1:0-6622 GCA_035758935.1 Pyrinomonadaceae bacterium
CGTGGCTAATAGGAGTCTTCCCATAGACCAAGTCCGCGACTATCGCATCTGGCAAGTAATCACAGCCTCCGCCGTCGGTACCATGATCGAATGGTACGACTTCTATATTTTTGGCAGTCTCGCCGTAACCATCTCGCCGCTCTTTTATCCAAAAGGCAATAACACACTCGCACTCATTGCTTATCTGTCGACTTTTGCAGTCGGCTTCGTAGTCCGTCCCTTTGGTGCACTCTTCTTTGGACGTATCGGCGATCTGGTAGGACGCAAGTATGCGTTTCTGGTGACGCTGATCATCATGGGTGGCGCCACTGCGGCCATCGGTTTTCTGCCGACGTACGCGACGATCGGTATTGCAGCTCCGATAATTCTGTTGTTAATACGGGTGCTTCAAGGGCTGGCGCTCGGCGGTGAGTATGGTGGCGCTGCTGTTTACGTCGCCGAGCATGTGCCGGATGCGCGGCGCGGGTTCTACACAAGCTTTATTCAAATAACGGCGACGCTTGGACTGTTTCTCTCCCTCGTCGTAGGTATCGTTGTGCAAAACTCTATGACTGACGAGACATTCAAGTCGTGGGGCTGGCGCATACCCTTCATCATCTCGATCTTTCTCGTCGGCGTTTCACTTTACATTCGACTGCGCATGAAGGAGTCGCCGATCTATCAACAGATCAAAGGCGCGGGTATGACGTCTTCCCGTCCGCTTGTTGAGGCCTTCACGCGTTGGGAGAACCTCAAGCGAGTTTTGATTTCATTGTTTGGCGCGACTGCGGGCCAGGGAGTGGTCTGGTACACAGGTCAGTTCTATGCGCTTTTCTATTTGCAGACGGTCTTGAAGGTGAATGCTCGCTCGGCACAGTACATCATCGCGATAGCGCTGCTGCTTGCGATGCCGTTGTTTGTGTTTATGGGCGCGCTTTCGGATCGTATCGGCCGCAAATGGATCATGATGGCGGGATGTTTGCTGGCAGCGATTTCGTACATGCCGATCTACGGAGCGATGCAACGCGCCGCCGGTTCCAACGTTGTTACAACTCAATCGAAACTAGATCCCGTGACGGGTGCTACAAGCCTGATCCCTCAAACAGAAGTTAATGGCTCACTGCAAGCGGCGAATGAAGTGCTAACTTATGTAGATTTCGGAACTTTGATCAGTGCACCAGCGGCACAAAAACTCATTCTGCTCGTGTTCATTCAGGTCTTCTTCGTGACGATGGTTTATGGTCCAATCGCGGCGTACCTGGTCGAGGCATTTCCGGCAAAGATCAGATACACGTCTCTTTCGCTTCCCTATCACATCGGCAATGGAGTATTTGGTGGACTACTCCCCGTAATCGGCCTCTCGGTAGTCGCAAACACCGGGAATATCTACGCCGGTCTCTATTACCCGATCGTCGTGGCGAGCCTAACGTTTATTGTCGGCTCATTGCTGCTGAGGGAGACGAGGCACACGCTGATCTGGGATGAAGTTAGCCACAGATAAACGCGGATTTTAAAACGGATCGTTACGGCTGTTTGTAGATTATTCCGTTCTTCATTACAAACGTAACCTTCTGCATGTTCTCAATATTCTGCAGGGGATTGCCGGAAACAGCCGTGATGTCGGCCCACTTGCCGGTCGTTAATGAGCCAAGGTTCTTGTCCCAGCCTAAAAGTTTCGCAGCGTTCGAAGTGCCGGCGACGATTGAGTCCATTGGGCTCATGCCGCCCCATTGAACCATCAATTCAAACTCGTGCGCGTTCGTTCCGTGAGGCACAACGCCGGCATCGGTTCCGAGCGCAATCGAAACTTTGTTCGCAACAGCAAGTTTGATCGCATGACGTACTGCGGCAGCTGCAGCCAACGCTTTTTCGGCACGCAACCCTTTCAACACGCCCGACTTCGCCGCGCGCTCGACCGCTTCTGCCGCTGATAAGGTCGGCACCAGATACGTACCGCGCTCCTTCATCAATCGCGCGCCTTCTTCGTCGAGAAAGGAACCGTGTTCAATTGACGACACGCCCGCGCGCACAGCGATCTTGATTCCTTCAGTGCCATGCGCATGTGCAGCCACTTTCCGCTCCAGCTTGTGCGCCTCATCCACCATCGCTTTCAACTCTTCAAACGTGTACTGAGTTGCACCGACTGCGTCGCCTTCGGATAACACACCGCCAGTGGCGCACGTCTTGATCACGTCAGCACCATACTTGATCTGATAACGAACCGCCGCGCGAATCTGCTCTGGTCCATCGGCAATCCCTTCCTCAATACCACGGTCAAATAGTCCCGGCCGAAAACCATTGTTATCGCAGTGTCCGCCACGAATACCGAGTGAGTGGCCCGCAGTCATTATTCGTGGTCCAGGTATCCAACCTTCGTTGATGGCTTTTCGCAAAGCCATGTCATCGAATTTTCCGAATGCGCCGACGTTTCGCACAGAGGTGAAACCCGAAATCAACGTAGTACGCGCATTCTCCACGCTGAGAATCGCCGCAAACGATTCGAAGTCTCTCACCGCAGCATTTTCACCGGCCGGGTCACCCAGCACACGTCCCACCAGATGAGTGTGGGCATCGATGAACCCGGGCATGAGCGTCACGTCGCCGAGATCAATCACTTTAGCGTTTCCGGGAACGTTCACGGATCCAGCGGCACCTACCGCGGTGATTATGTTGTCCGTCACCACGACAACGGCGTTGTTAATCGGAGCGGCGCCTGTGCCATCAATCAATCGCGCTGCCTTCAAAACAACTGTGCCCTTCCCCACAGGAGCTTGCGGCGTGATCCCTGGAGCCGGAGTTTGTGAAACGACTGACAGGCATACTGAACAGATCAGCAACAATACCGGGAAGACAGATCTCAAGTTTTTCAATGGCCTTTTCCTTTGAGCGGGAATCGAGATTCGAGCCGACGCATTTTAGTAGAGATTTCATCGATAAGAAAAACGTTCCTGAACGAGGCGCTTTGATTGACAGCCGCACCAGTCTTTGGCAACGTCTATCCGCGAGCCCCTTTCCTGTTACATAAGAGCGCTAGTAATCATTGCACGATGTCAAGGCGCTGGACCGCTAAATCTCCGATGTCCGGCTATGCCGTCGCTATTGCTGCGACGCTGGCTGTTGTTGTGCTCAGACTCCTCCTTTCCTCTATTCTGGGCGATTCAGCATATTTCTTCCCGTTCGTAATTGCGGTGACTCTCTCCGCCTGGTATGGAGGACTCAAGCCGGGGTTGCTTTCAACGGTTTTGGGCGCGTTTGCAGCGATCTTTTTCTTCGTGCCGCCCTTTTACACTCTGCAAATCGCCGATTCACGGATCGCAACCGGGCTCGTCTTCTTTCTGATCTCGAACATCACGATCTCGCTGGTTTGCGATGCTCTCCACAAAGCTCTCAGACGTGTCGAACTCAGCGAAGCCAAAGCAGTGCAACACCTCAAGGACATTGAAAGACGCGACCAGGAGCTGCGCGATGCTCAAGAGCAGTTGCACCTGATAACCGATTCGATGTCGGCTCTCGTGACGCGCTGCACACCAGACCTGAAATACTCGTGGGTGAGTAAACCTTACGCCGACTGGCTACAAAGATCTCGAAGCGAAGTCGTCGGCGCTTCCATTGAAGAGGTCATCGGGAAACCGGCGTTCGACGATCTGCTGCCTTATTATCAAAGAACACTCAATGGTGAGACTGTACGGCTGGAACTCGAAGTCGAATTTCAAACTATCGGTCGCCGCTGGGTGAACTCCGTTTACACACCAACGTTTGCAGCCGATGGTAAACCTGACGGCTGGGTCGCCGTTGTTATCGACATCGACGCCCAAAAGCGTTCGGAAGAGGCGCTCCGAACCACTGACCGTCGCAAAGACACGTTCCTCGCCGTGCTGGCGCATGAACTGCGAAATCCCCTCGCCCCTATGCGCAACGCCCTCGAACTTTTGAAACTCTCAGAGGCCAATCCAACAATCAATCAACGAGCACGCGGGACGATGGAAAGACAGTTGTCACACATGGTCCGTCTCGTCGACGACTTGCTTGATCTTTCGCGCATCAACAGAGACAAACTCGAATTGCAAAAACAGCCGGTGGCGTTGTCGGTTGTGGTCTCACAAGCCGTCGAAACCGTGAGGCCGTTGATCTCTGAAGCGCGTCACCAGTTAACAATCGATCTACCCCCGGAACCACTGCAATTGAATGCCGACACGGTACGCTTATCACAGGCATTTTCAAATTTGCTCAATAACGCCTGTAAGTACACCGATCCCGGCGGACGTATTTCCCTGACAGCCGCTCGTCAGGATGGCCACGTCGTCGTGTCAATACGCGACAACGGTATGGGAATACCCACCGAGCTCAGTCCGAAGATCTTCGACATGTTTACCCAGGCAGATAACGCTTTGGAACGACAACATGGAGGACTCGGAATCGGTCTGGCGCTGGTAAAGCGACTGGTGGAGATGCATGAGGGCGAAGTGTCGGCCGGTACCAACCCTGCCGGAGAAGGCAGTGAATTTCTAGTGAGACTTCCGCTTATGATAGTTCCTGAATCAAACGAATCAACAACTCCTCATTCTTCTGGTCAAACGCCGGATGCTACTCCGTTGCGTGTGCTCGTAGTCGATGACAACAGAGACTCTGCTGAAACTCTGAGCATGTTGCTCGAGTTGATGGGCAATGAGATCAGTGTTGCGTACGATGGAGAGCAAGCGCTGACAATAGCAAACGAGATCAAGCCCGATGTCGTGTTGCTCGACATCGGGCTTCCAAAGATGAATGGCTATGAGGTGGCGCGACAGATCCGCAACGAACCGTGGGGTAGCAATCCGATACTCGTCGCTATTACCGGTTGGGGGCAAACGGAAGACAAAGATCTTTCTCGCGAGTCGGGCTTCGATCATCATCTCGTGAAGCCCGTCGATCACGACCACTTGCTGAAGCTTATTCAGAAGCGTCAAAGCGCTAAAATCTGATCTTCGTCAGCAGGTAACCGGAATGTTTGTCCCGAAAGCCGCGTTCACATAGGCCAGAAAGCCCTGCGCTGAAAGTGTATCGAGCCGGTAATCAACGTTTGTTGAGCGACAGACAGAGTCGCCAGTGATTGTGATCGAAACAATCAACTGCTGTCCGTTGAGGCTCATAAAGTTTGGTCCACCTGAATCGCCGAAACACGTTCCGCCGTTGCCGGTGGACGAATTCTGCGACAAACGCAGATAACCTCCGTTCAGCGAGTTGAAGCTCGAGAACGAGAACATACGTGGGATCGGATTGATATCCTGAAAGAACGGAACGCCTCCGCCCACGACGCGGTTTTGCAGGCCATAACCGGCATTGGTAAACAACGCAGTCTTCAATTCATTTTGCGCCACAAGCTGGTCCAGTAAGCCACAACTCGGGAGCACCGCCGGAGTAACTCCGCGAACGCTTCGCTCCAGTACCAATGCGCCAATGTCGCCGGAATCGCTCTGGCTCTGGTTATAGTTCGGATTTGTGACGACGTGAGCCACGGCCAGGAGATTTGTCTTATTGCTTGTAAGTGCTCCGAAAGGTATTGATTGATCAAGACTAACGTAAGCGACAAAACCTTCGGGCGCGAGATCCTGCGTGAAAAAGATTGTGCAGTGACTGGCGGTCAGAAAAACGTTGTCAGTGATCATTGTGCCGGAGCAGATCGGAAAGATCTGTCCAGTGGTGGGCGACTTGACGATGAAAGCGCCCGTGTTGCGAAACGCGTTGTTTGAATCGACAAAGCCGTAGGTAATCGCCGATGCTTTCGGCGAGAGCAACAACGACGCAGTCACCAAACACAATGCAAGTATAAAAACACCGATTAATTGTTTCATAGGAACCCCCTTATTGTGGGCTTGCGGGATGGTCGGGCGCGTGCATTCTACCTCCGCGCACGTGTTGGCTCAAGGTTGCCCGCCTCAGGACATTACGATAGTCTGACTGCACTTTACCCTAAGCCCATGAACATCAATCGACGCGAATTCAACTACGGACTTGTTATCAGTGTTGGCTCGTTAGCACTTCATCGCTTTCCTTCGCAGCCATCGATGCGGGTCAACGGCAAGCGCATCATGGACCACATTCTTGCGTTGGCGGAATTTGGCAAGAATCCGCAAGGCGGTGCGAGCCGAGTTGCTTATAGCGATGCCGACAAACAGGGCCGCGAGTACGTGCTCGGACTACTTCGAGATGCGAAACTCGACGTCACGATCGACTCCGCCGGAAATCTCATTGGCCGTCGCGCCGGAAGCGCCAATAACCTCAAACCGTTGCTGATCGGTTCACATATCGACACGGTTCCTGAAGGCGGAAACTACGATGGTGTGGTCGGTTCGATGGGCGCGATCGAGGTTGCACAAACTCTCGCTGAGAACAATGTCACTACTCGTCACCCGCTTGAAGTCGTCATTTTTCAGAACGAAGAGGGCGGACTAATCGGCAGCCGTGCGATGGATGGTGAGTTAACTGAGAAAGAACTCGATCTTGTTAGTCGCAGCGGCAAGACAATCCGTGAGGGAATAGAGTTCATCGGCGGGGACATCGCAAAGCTTGCTGACGTTCGACGACAGAAGGGCGACATTGCCGCATATCTGGAGCTGCACATCGAACAAGGCGGAATTCTTGACACTGAAAAGATAAACATCGG
>DASTVU010000238.1:0-13873 GCA_035758935.1 Pyrinomonadaceae bacterium
GTTTCGCCGCAACTGTTTCCGGGCGGCCGTTTACTGCGACGCTGACGTTGTTAGCCCATCCCGGATAGCGGAGACGCATGGAAAAATTAGTAGGCCGTTGTGCTTTAACCGTGAAATTTACTTTGTCGCCTTCGGGATAAAGAGTTTCCTGTCGTAGCGATAAACCCTTCTCGCGCCAGTTAAGCTCCGAGGGACTGAAGAGATTGACCCAAAGAGTGTCGTGGTTGTGAAAGTAGATAGCCTCGCCGTACTTCGCATGGTTTTCCATGCCCGTACCTACACAACACCAGAAATCGTCGAACGGTTTTGAATAGAGCTTCTTTGAGCCGGCTTTCATCGGCACGTAATAGCAGACCATCCCATCATTCGGATCCTGCGAAGCGAGAATGTGGTTATAGAGTGCTCGCTCGTAATAGTCCGCATACTCAGCCGACGCGTTCCACTCGAAAAGATGGCGTGTCAGCTTGAGCATGTTGTAGGTGTTACACGTTTCGGAGGTGTTTGGACTGAGACGGTCACTAAGTTTGTCAGGTGGACCAAAGCGCTCACCATCACTGTTGCCGCCGTTAACATACGAATGGTGATGGACCACGCGCTGCCAGAAAAACTCAGCCGCAGTTTTATCCCCCGCGTCGAGGGTTAGTTCATAACGTCGTGCGAGTCCGATCAGTTTCGGAATCTGCGTGTTTGCATGTAGTCCCTGCAAACGATCCTCACGGCTCGCAAGCGGCTCGAGCACGGCTTTGTGGTGGAAGCGTCGTGAGAGTTGCAGGTATTTTTCGTTGCCGGTGCGACCGTAGAGTTCGGCGAGCACTTCGTTCATGCCGCCATGTTCGCAACCGAGCATGCGTTGAAACTGTTCTTCAGTGAGCTTTGCGACGGTTGTATCGGCCCAATCAGCGAGTTTCACTGCGATGCCGAGTGCTTGTTTGCTCGGAAGATAGCGATGAGCGTCCAGCAGTCCCGCGAAAAGCTTGTGCAACGTGTACCAGGGTACCCAGCCGCCGTTGAGATCGAATGGTTTGACGCGGATATCGCCGGCAGAGACCTCTTGAAAAATCTTCTTACCGTTCGGAATGGCGGCGACGTAACCGTTACCGTTTGCGCGCTGGCACTCGTCCAGTTCGGCGACCATGTAGTTCACTCGTTCGCGAAACCGAGTGTCGCCAGTGGCGGCAAACATCAGCGCACAGGCAGAAAGGTAATGACCGAGAGAGTGGCCGGCGATGGTCATCGATTCCCAACCGCCGTAGGTTTCGGCTTTTGATTTGAGACCTGCTTCCTTTCTGAAGCCACTCAATAAACGATCCGGATCGAGGCGCAATAGATACTCCGCATCCTTAAGCATCGCGTGCTTGAATGGTCCATCGAGCAGACGAACGTCTTCGAGCCGAAACTCCTCGGCCTCGCGCTGGACGCGATCGCGCACTGGTGTTTGCGCAACAAGGAAGACTGGCCACAAAAAGGCACAAAAAGCACAAAAGGCTTTCAAAACAACTCTCGTGGATTTTGAAATTATTTTGTGCTTTTGGTGCCTTCTTGTGGCCATTTTTTATCTCGCTCCGAGCAGGATATCGATCGTCAGTTGGTCCAGTCGTTCGTAATTCAAGCCACGCGAAGCTAAACCCGCGCGATCGAAGTTCGCCGAAAGCAACTCGCTCGCGTGTTGTGTTGAGAACTTTGAACCACGTCCGCCACCATCCGTTTCAGCAATCTCCGCCAGCAGCGCTTTGATCTCCGGATCGCTGTTCCACTGCTCACCCTTTGCTTTCAGGATCAGATAAGTGCGCATACATCCGCGCGCAAATTCCTTCACACCTGCATAATCCTCGGTGCGATAGGCGTGCGCATCGAAATGACGCGGTTCCGAGTAGCCGACGTCTTCCAAAAACTTGACCAGCCAGAACGCCGCCTTCGGATTCGCAGAACCAAAACGCAGATCCTGATCGTAGCGGCCGGGTATCTGATCGTTGAGATCAATGTGAAAGAGTTTGCCCGCCTCCCATGCTTGCGCCACTGAGTGAGTCATGTTCAACCCGGCCATGTGCTCGTGTGCGACCTCCGGATTCACTCCAACCATCTCCGGATGATCGAGGGTTGAGATCAGTCCCAGATAAGCGCCAGTGGTTGGCATGTAGATATCAGCGCGCGGCTCGTTTGGCTTTGCCTCGAGCGCAATCACGTAGTCGTATTTCTTGTCCAACGAGTATTCGCAAAGATAGTTGAGCGCGTCGCGCAGTCGCTTGACGGCCTCGTCAGCGCGACGACAACCGTCAGTCTCCACTCCCTCACGTCCACCCCACAGAACGAAGATCTTTGCACCACACTCTGCGCCGAGATCCATCGCGCGCATCGTCTTTTGCAGAGCGTAATCACGGACTCCCTTCTCGTTGGCCGTAAACGCTCCATCGCGAAAGACGGCATCGTAAAACAGGTTAACCGTAGCCATCGGCACTACGATTCCGTTCTCTTCGCAAGCGTTACGAAACTCCTTAACGATCTGATCGCGCTGTTGTGGTGAAGCGTCGATGGGAACAAGATCGTTATCGTGAAAGTTGACGCCGTACGCTCCAATCTCAGCGAGCATCCGCACTGCCTCCACCGGAGTTAGTGTCGGACGAACAGCATCGCCGAACGGATCGCGCCCGCGATTCCCAACCGTCCAGAGCCCGAACGTGAATTTGTGCTCGCGACGCGGTGTGTAGTCTGCCTTGCTCATGTCAAAACCCTTCTTTCTGTAACTCACTCTCAAGGAGTTCGTTTCGTGTGCCATTCCCATGCGGTCCTGATAATCGTCGCCAGATCTGCCTGCTGCGGTTGCCAACCGAGAACTGACTGAGCTTTTGAGGAGTCAGCGACAAGATGCGAGGGATCGCCCGCACGTCGTCCCTCGATCTCAATCGGAATCTCTTGACTGGTCACGTCGCGTGATGTCTGGATAACTTCGAGGACGGAATAGCCTTGTCCATTACCGAGATTTATTGCGGTTGATGCACCGCCGTTGCGTAAATAGTCGAGCGCGAGTGCGTGCGCGTCAGCGAGATCGCTGACGTGGATGTAATCGCGCACACATGTGCCATCCTGCGTGGGATAGTCGTTTCCAAAGACAGTAACGTGCTCGATCTCTTTCTGTGCTGCCTTCAGTACGAGCGGGATCAGGTGAGTCTCCGGATCGTGGCGTTCACCTCGATCCGGACTCGCGCCCGAGGCGTTGAAGTAACGCAATGCAACGAACTTCAAATCGTAAGCGCGGTCATAGTCGGCGAGGATGCGCTCGACAAACAGCTTGGACCATCCGTAGGGATTGGCCGGCAGTTGCGGATGTGTCTCGTCGATCGGAATCTGCTGTGGCTCGCCGTAGGTGGCGCAGGTTGAAGAGAACACAAACTTCCGGACACCGGCAGTCACGAGTGCGCTCAACAAATTGATACCCTGTGCGACGTTGTTTTCGTAGTAAAGAGCCGGATCAGTGACAGACTCGCCGACATACGCAAACGCGGCAAAGTGAACGCACGCATCGATGTCGTGCTCTGCGGCAATGCGAGTAACCACTTCGCGATCGCCGACGTTGCCCTCGTAGAAAGGGATCTCTGGTGCAACTGCGTCGCGATAACCGCGCGATAGGTTGTCAAGAACAACAACCTGCTCGCCACGAGCGCGAAGCAGTTCTGTAGTAACACTGCCGATGTACCCCGCCCCGCCTGTAATTAGAATTGCCATAACAATGCTTCTTCTCTGTGCAATCTCTGTGTTCTCTGTCTCTCTGTGGTTGTGGTTTCACAGTCATCGTTCACCACAGAGACACAGAGAACACAGAGGTTGCACAGAGAAATACAAAACGATTCCTATTTGATTCTTCGCACCACCAAATGTCCAAACGCCGCGCTCCCTGGAGAAGACCCGCGGAAGATGTACGGCTCATGTCCTGTCATTGCGGCGTAGCGATGAGCCACATCGAGCACTGTTGGTTCAGCATCGCTATTGCAAAGAACAGCAACCGTGCCGCCGCTACCACCTCCGGTGATCTTGGCTCCGAAGAGTCCTTGATCGACTCCCTGCAACCGGACCAGCTCGACGAGCAAGTCAGTTTCATTTGAACCCAGCCCACACGCCGAGTAGCTTTCATGCGACGCGTACATCAACTCACCCATCGCCAACTTGTCTCCCAGACTCGATCGAACGGCCTGCTTGTCCAACAACTCAGCAAACTTCTTTACTCGCGAACTCTCGTAAATCGCGTGTTCCGTAGGCGCGCGAATCGCGTACCGGCGCTCGCGTTCAACCTTTGTCACTCGATCGGTAGTTCCTCCATAGTGCAATAAGAATTCATCGCCAGGTAAACTCTCCGGAAGGTTCATCGCAAACTTTTCTTCATACTCAATCGGCGACAGATTTGCGAGATAACCACCCCAGCGTGGATCGTCAATCACAACTTGCGCACCGGTCTGTCTCACTGTGAAGCCGGCGAGCTCCGCGATAATGCGGTAGCCCATGAATGTTCCGGCTCGCACTGATCCGTAATCACCCGCGCCGATGGAATGGCGCGTTCCGGAATCGAGTCCCCACACAGCCAAATCTTCAGGTAACTTGATCGAACCCTGTAGTTCAGCCGGCTGACAGATCAGCGACAGCAGGTGATTTGCTTCTCCACACGCCGCAGTCATCTGGTCCATCACGCCGCACGGCGCTCCGACGACGAGGTTCTCAACCTGTTGACACAACAACGCGAGCTCTCTTGGTGCCACTTTAATTTCAAACGCCGCGGCTACCGCACTCATCGTTGCAACTTCGAGCGCTGCCGATGAGCTCACGCCTTTACCTTCAGGTACACGCGACGAGATGAGTAGACGTGCTCCACGATCGAAACGCACGCCGAGCTCGCGCCTCAGTACGAGGAACACACCTGCGACATAAGCAGCCCAATGCCGTGTTCGATCGCTCTTGAAGTATTGCTGGGCTTCGTCGTATTCAATCGGCTCACCGTCACGCTCGAGGTCCGACAATGGCAGATAAAAATTCAATGTTTTGTCATCAAGCAAACTGACAATCCTGAGTTGCCGCGAGTCATCTTTTTGCAGTGCGACGAAGGTTGCTTCCGAAATTGGCAACTCAAGCACGAGCGAGCCTGAGTAGTCGGCGATACCTCCCATCACATCAAGCCGCCCGGGAGCGCGCGCGATGATTAATTCCGATTGGGGTTCAAAGAGCGTTTCTATCTTGTTGATCGTCTCGATAAAGTCCGACACATCGTCCAGTCCATGAGTCTCGCCGCTGACGATTTCATAACCTGTCTTCACTCTTGAGTTCCGACGTAAGTTGGACAGGATTTACAAGATTTGCAGGATTTACATGATTCACCTTGTTTATCCTGAAAATCTTGTAAATCCTGTGTAAAACTGTTCTCAAATCAAAGCATGCCGCGTTTCTTCAATGCTTCGCGCAAGATGGGCTCAATCTCACGTCGAATCGCGTCATTTGCATAACCAATCCACGTAACGTCGGGCTCGACTTTGAGCGGACTGCGCAGCGGAGCACCGTGTTCGTCTGTGACAATGACGCCTGCCTCACGCGCGATTAACTCCGTGCACACGTCGTATGGATGACAACAAATTCCCAGCACCAACCCTCGACGATTCAATATTGACTCAACAAGCGGACGCAGATCCGCCACGAAGCGATCGTGGCCCATCATCAACTCGTACAGTTGCCCACCCGAAGACAGGTATTGATCCTCGAAGCAATGCGCTTTCCCCGGTTCGACAGGACCAAGCGCACCGCTCACGATCTCTTCGTCAATCGCTGCGAGTTCATCCCGCGCACCCGGAAAGAAGCGCGCCACCATCGCGAAACCATGACGGATCGTCGTCGCGCGCGATGGACGAGGCGCGAGTGGCTTTCTTTCTCCTGTGAGACGATCAAAGCGTTCGCCGTCAACACCCTCGCCACGGAGGGCCCACAACGTGTCGCAAAGATGCTGCTTCAGCACCGGTATTTCTGTCTGAACCGCCAGCTCGATGTCTTGCAGGTTTGTCTCGTCGCCGCGGTTAGGCGCGACTCCAGTAAGCACCCACGCGCTGCGCTTTTGATACATCAGTTCCCGAGTGCCATCGATCGGATCGACAATCACACGCCAAACAGCATCGTTTTCTGATGCGCCACGAGGCAAAACGAGCTTGCCGTCTTCAATACCTTCAGCGATCAGAACTAGAGGCGCAATGCTTGCCAGTTCCTTTTCAAACAGCTCGACCAGCAAGTGTTCACTAACGCGATCAATCGCGTAGATGGTGTCGCCTTCGGATTCATCGTCAGAAACCGCTGCGAGCTGTTCCAGTTGGGCCTGCTCGCATTCAGCGACGACGGCGTCGCGGACTCTTTCGTGAATCCGTCGAATTGGACCAAGCAGATTACTCACATCGCTCATCGCTTTGCTCAAAATACAAAATCCGTGTCCAAGTGTGATGTCTTTGTAAGACGTCCTTGCTTGAGGTAAATCTCGGTCATGGCTGCTCCCCGAGCACGTGTTTGTAGTGCGTGTCTGCTTGTGCGCGCAGTTCCGCGGCCTTCTCTTCCGGCGCAGTGTCGGAGAGAAAGTTACCGCCGCCGATTTCCGGACCGGCGAGGTACTTGAGCAGATTCGGGCGACGCAGCGGGGGATGAAATTCGATATGAAAATGAAAACTCGAGTAATCGCCGCCATCTGTCGGCGCTTGATGCAACGGCATCACGTACGGGAAGGGCATTTGCCAAAGATTATCAAACTTCACGAGCACTTGCTTCAGCAACGCGGCGAAGTCACTGAGTTCATCGTTGCTCAGTGTGGCGATACTCGGATGCGTCACTTTAGGAGCAACAAAGACCTCGTAAGCGTATCGAGCAAAGTAAGGAATAAAAGCGATTGCCGATTCGTTCTCGCAGATGATGCGGCGGCCGTCTTCCTTTTCAGCGCGAATCACATCCTGAAAGAGTATGCGTCCGGTTTCGGCGAAATGATGTTGACTCGCACGCGCTTCAGTCTCAATTGTCTTGAAGACGAAGTTGGTGGCATAGATCTGACAGTGTGGGTGTGGATTCGACACGCCTACCGCTTCGCCTTTGTTCTCAAAAATCAGCACATGGTTGATTTCTTTACGAGCGCTAAGCTCTCGGTATTGCTCCTGCCACACTTCCAACAAATCCTTGATCTCGCCGGGCTCCAGCTCTGCAAGTGCGAGACTGTGATTCGGGCTGTAGCAAACCACGCGGGCGATGCCTGTCGCCGGTTGATTGCGATAAATGCCGGGTGGTGGTTGCAATGTCTGTGGCGCTTCAAAACCTACGCAGGGGTGATCGTTGTCAAAGACGAATGTGGTGGTGTAGTTGTCGTTTCGCGCACCGCTGACGCGTGGGTTTCCGGGACAGAGGTAACAGTCGGCGACGTATTCGGGCAACGGGCCTTCGTTGTGTTCAATCGTCTCACCACTCCAGGGCCGGTTTTGCCTGTGAGCGGCAATGATTACCCACTCTTCACGTAACGGATGCCAACGCTCTTCCCAAAACATAGTCTTCTTAGTAGCTGATTTCTCTGTGCAATCTCTGTGTTCTCTGTGTCTCTGTAGTTATTTGATTTGTAACAAACACTCACCACAGAGACACAGAGAACACAGAGATTGCACAGAGAAAGCCTTTCTCAATCCAGTGCGATCTGCAGACGAGTCACCGACGCAGGTGGAAAACGAAAAGCGATGACTCCAGCAGTGCCTGCGACCTGCTCGTTGCGTGGTTGCACAGCGTTCGGATTCTCGAACGAGTTGTGTGCGTGAACGTCGGGCATCGCCAACACCTGCGCGCGAACTGCTCCGGCGCGTGCCCCGCGTACCGCGATCTCTGCTTCGCGTGTTTGGCTGAGGTGCGGATTCGTTACCGTCAGCGTCAGTTTTTTACCATTGACCGATGCTGAACCTGACAGACCCCAGAACTCTGCTGATTTGTCGACACGAGTGTATTGCACCTCGGGCGCGCTAAAGATGGTCCGTACTGCACGCGCATTCATGTGCGGCATGAACATCTCGAACACGTGAAACGTCGGCGTGACGATGAACTTGTCTTCATGGGCCAGGAACAGCGAGTGCAAACAGTTGATCAACTGCGCGACGTTACCCATCGCGACTTTATCTGCATGACGATTGAACGTATCGAGCGTGAGACTCGCAAGCAGCGCATCACGCATGGTCGACTGTTGTCCCAACAAATGTGTGGCATTGAGCTCGGAGCCCGGTTTATACCATGCGCCCCATTCATCGACGACCAGTTTGACGCGATGTTGCCGGTCGTATTCACCCATGATGGTCCAATGCTCGTTGATGAGCGACTCCATCCGATCCGCTTCGCGGAGCAGTTCGTAATGTTCGGCATCAGTGAACTTGACGGCGTCACCCTTCGCAGCGAACCAGTCGTTTGTTTTTCCAAAGCCAAGATTCCACGCGTAGTGATGCAGACCAAAACCGTAGATGCTATTGAACATGTTGCGATTCTTTTCAGCGATTCTTGAAAAGAATCCACGCGTCCAGTTGGTGTCGCCGCCGTTTGAACCTGAAGCGATAAAGCTCAAGTCGACGCCATAACGAGGGACGGCAGCAGTGAAGCGCCGGTATTCAACTGAGTATTCTTCGGGAGTGAAGTTTCCGCCGCATCCCCATGATTCGTTGCCGATGCCCCAATACTTCACGCGGTACGGATCGCGGCTCGGCGTTTCTCCACTCGCGCGACGTTCGGCGCCTGTGGTCGAACCGGCGGGCGAATTGCAGTATTCAATCCACTCGTAGAGTTCCTGAGCGGTGAGCCCGCGCACGTTGGCAGCAAGATAACCTTCAGCGCCGGATAACTGGCAGAAGCGCAGAAACTCGTTAGTGCCGAAGTGGTTTGTATCAAACTTCCATGGACCATCAGTGACGCCTTTGGGCCATTCAGGCGCATCGGCCCAGAAGTTTGTGCGTCGAGGTCGACGAGCGCGGGGTCCAATACCGTCGCGCCAGTCGTAACTGTCGGCGAAGCAGCCGCCCGGCCAGCGGATCACGGGTGCCTTGATTCGTTTCAGGTGATCGACGAGAGCGTTACGGATGCCACCGGTATTCGGCACTTTGGAGTTTTCGCCAACCCAGATACCGTCGTAGACCACGCCACCGAGATGTTCGGCGAAATGACCATAGATGTTGGGATTGATCGTGCCGATCTCTTCGCCGAGCAGGACCTCGATACGCGAATCAGCCGCGACCGAAGAACGCGCGAATGCACCAGCGCGCTCCACCAACAATCCGGCGCCGATCGCAGCGGCACTACGTAGAAATTGTCGTCTCTTCAAGTCAATTATCCTTTTTGCCACGGATAACACGGATTACACAGATCAATCCGTGTTATCCGTGTGAATCTGTGGCTAAGTTTTATGCCTCGATTCAGAAGCGTACGTTGCTTAATCTCTTGACCACTTCTCGCAGTTCCGCGTCCTCGCGCTTTTTCTCTGCGTCGCTCAGCCGCTTGAAGGTTGCAATTGCGGACTGTGCGTCAGCGGATCGTTTGAGCCGGCCGTAGGCCAGGCCGAGTTGGTAATATGCTTCGGATACGCTGTTGTCGAGCTTCACAACCTGCTCGAGCTCTACGACAGCTTCGGACCATCGCTGAGCACGCATGAAGAGCTTGCCAAGTGACAGGCGCGACGGCGTGAATGTCGGATCCATCGTCACTGCTTGTCGCAGATGTGTTTCGATAACACGCGCGTCAGCATTCTGCTTCAACATCGCATCAGCGATCAGGTGATGGACCACCGCGAGTTTTGCATCTGCACGCAAGGCACTCTCGTACAGCGTGATCGCTTCAGCGAATGCGCCAGTTTTTGCACGAATCAACCCGAGATAGGCAAACGCCGGGGCAAATTTCGGATCCAGATCGATTGCTTTTCGCAGCGCTCGCTCAGCCTCTTCATTTTTATCGAGCCTGAAGTTGGCAAATCCCAGTGCGAACCACAAACGCGATGACGAAGGAAACGACTTCAGCGCTTCCTCGAGCCGAATAACAGCAGCCCCTGGCGCGTTGGAATTTGTTAACAAAACTGCGTACGCGAAACGATACCTTTCTGACTGAGGATCGCGCTGAATCGCCAGTCGCATCGCCGGGATCGCGTTTTCCACGTGACCGCTTTGCTCGTAGACGTCAGCCAGCAGTGCGTAAACGGGTGCCGGATCGTTACCACGCGCGACCGCTGCTTCGAGCGTGCGACCGGCAGCCGCCATTTCTTTGCGCGCGAGATAAACGCGCGCCAGTCGCACAACCGAGTCAGCGTCTGCCGGGTTGAGGCTGACTGCTGCACTCAACTCACCTTCAGCTTCCTTCAACAGTCCGGCTTCGAAGAGTGCTGCACCTAATTCTGCACGTGCACCTGCCGTCTGCGATCCGCTTTCCGCGTTAAGCGCAGCAGAGTAGCGCTGGTAATAAGTTGACGCTGCAGGAAAGTCCTGAAGACGTAGCGAGATTACGATCAGCGCACGAGCAATCTCGACATCCGGCTTAATCGTTAACGCGCGCTTGAACAACTCGGCAGACGCGCGTAGTTCATCAGCGGCGAAACGAATCTGTGCGAGATTCACCAAAGCGTTTGGCTGATCCGGATCGAGCTTGAGCGACTGCTCGAATTCGACTGCGGCGAGATTTGATCTTCCAGTGCGCATCAGGATCGCTCCGTAATTGTTTCTCGCCGATGCGCGATTTGGTTCGGCTTTAACTGCCGCTGCGAAATGTTGTTCGGCCTCTTTCAAATTGCCGGCCTGGTCCGCGATGATACCGAGATATGTATGGGCAGTGACGTCATCTCTCTTGATACTGAGAGCCTTCTCAAATGCATTGCGCGCTGAGGCCACATCACCACGATCAAACGCAGCCAGGCCCTCATCAACAAATTGCTTCGCTTGCTGAGCACTTGCTACAAAAAAACACATAAAGCACAAAAAGATCGCTTTGATAATCTGGGCCTTTTGTGCTTTTTGTGCCTTTTTGCGGCTCAGAAGACGAACCTCCCGCCAACTTGAATTCGGCGCGGCTGGAAGATGTCGGCATTGCGCGCAGAGATGCCGAAGTTCACATCGTCAACGTTGACGTTTGGTAGTCCGAAGCGCCCGCGATTGAAAAGATTAAAGAATTCAACACGTATTTCAAGGTAAGTGGTTTCAGTAACCTTAGTTTTCTTCATGACACTGAAATCTTCAGTGAAGAAAGGTTGTGCTCGCAGACCTCCGTAAGTTGGCGCAGCGTTGCCGAGGAATCGCTGCGGATCGGAATAGTAAGCGATGTAAGCTGGATTTACTGTTGCGCCGCCGTCGAGCGAGAAGGCAGGTGCATTGCGGAAATCCAGCGGACGTGAAAAAGCTGCCGGATTGAGGAACCGATAGTTCACACCACCAGCAGGGATGTCCGTATAGAACGGCTGTCCCGTAACGTTAGGCCGCAAGTTGCCGAGATAACCGGCGAGCTGGAGGAAGTCGCGCTGGCCTCCGGCTACAAACGGTGTCACGGCCGGACCGCTTCGATAGCGATGAATTCCGGTTACCTGGAAGCCACCGACTAGACGATCCACTAAACCAGCTCGATCCAGGTACCGCCTGCCTTTACCAAACGGCAACTCGATGATGTAGTTGAAGACAAGCGAGTGCGGAGGAATACTCGGCGAAACGGAACGAAGCGGCCTCCGATCAAACGGGTTCTGAATCACTCCATTGAGTGGAGAATCACCGAAGATGTCCTCGCCTGCGTCTGTGATCAACTTAGCGAACGTGTACGACAGTCCACCCTGTATGCCATTCGAGAAGCGGCGCGTCAGATCAACCTTGCCCGCGTTATAAGAACTCTGCCCCTGACTTTCCAGTCGATTGTTGATGATGCCGTACTGCGGAAATGCTCTGAGCGATTGCGCAACCGTGCCAGCGAATGCTCCTCCCTGATTGGCGAAGCCTGGATAAACAGCATTAGGGCTCGCAGCCAATGGAACGCCGACACTGGCCGCAAACTGTCGCTCGACTGGCGTTACCGCCGAGAGCTGCTTTCTCAATAATGCCTCGCCCAGCTTGAGTGCGTTGAGCGGTATTTTATTAATCGGATCGAAGTTCGATCGCAGGCGTGTTCCTTTACTCCCGATGTAGCTGACCTGAACAGCGAACTGATATGGCAATTGACGCTGTATGTCGAGACTGTATTGTGCCGTGCGACCCGTTTTGAAATTCTTGTCGAAATAATCCAGATCGGTGCGGTCGAGTTGGCCCACTGCCTGATCGTTCGGATTGGCTAGCGGTACGGACGGATAGTTCTCGAGGGTGATAAACGCGTCGAGACCGCCATTGATGTTGACAGCACCAGGACTGTAACCGAGGAAGCCAGTGTTGCCGAAGTCGTTATAGACAACAGGCGCGTAATAGATCCCGTAGCCACCGCGGACGACGGTCTTGTCGTTTATCGAATACGCGAAGCCGACTCGTGGTCCAAAATTAGATTTGTCAGGATTGACGAGGCCGAAGTTAGCAGCCTGGAGTCCACCTTGGCCGTTCGCTCCGACGATTGCTCCTTGTCGCCCACCTGCCGCAGGGTTCGCTGTGTCGGGATCAAATCCGCGCAGGAAACCGCGCGCCTCTTCGCGAGGACGACCGTAGTCGTATCTGACACCAAGGTTCACGGTCAGTTTTGGCGTAACCTTGATGTCGTCCTGTGCAAAGAACGCATGTGAAAAGAATCGCAGTGCCGGATCTATGGTCTGGTTGCTGTTGAACGAAAACTCGGGTCTGCCTGTAATCAAGCTGGCGATGGGCCAGCCCTGGTTGAAGTCGTTTGTGTTGGCTGTTTGATTGCTGCGGAAGTTGAAGTTGCCGCCGATGTCAAAGTGTGCAGCGTTGTTCAACTGCTGTATTCGCACCTCACCGCCAAATCTCCACGTGTGCTTGCCTCTGAGGAGCGTTGCAACGTCACTGAAGTGTTCCGAGTTATCGCGAACCCTGTTGTCAAAGAAAGTCGAACCGCCGGGCTGGTACGCTCTGGGATCCGTCGAGGTAACAGCGTCACCGTACCCGGGAAAACCAATCAGCGGCAGGCCGAAGTTCTGGGTTGCATTCGGGCTCAGTCCGAGTGTGCTGGCCGGAATACCGCGCGTGAAGTTACGGTTTTGCACGTCGGAACGCGAGAAGCCGGCGTTGAAGTGGTTAATGAAAGATGGTGTCAGAGTCCAATCGTGTTGCAGGCGGGCGTAATACGACTTGAAGACCTGATTCCACACTCCCTGCGCAACGAACGGGTCGGGGAACCGCGGGAAGCCACCTTTCACACTCGGCAGTTTTCGAAATGTGTAACTGAAGTTGAGTGTTTGACGGTCAGTGAGGTTGTGCGTGAGCTTAGTTACATAGTAGTTCGTCTCTGCTGTTGCATTGGTCGAAGCTACGAAGTTGCGAAATACACCGCTCTGCGTCGGAACGGGAAAAAGGTTCACGAAGTTTTGACCTATAGGTGAAAGACGCGCACCGCCAAGGTATAGATCCAACCGGTTACCGGGGATCGCTGTTCGCGCTCCCGCGGGTTGAGATGGATCGAAGATTTGGACCGGACCGTTGAAGAACTGAAGCACGGTTGGGTCAGTCAACAGTTCGCCAAAATCACCCTGGCGCATCCTTAATGTCGGAACAGTCAACTGAACCGTTTCGGACTGCGACGTTCGATAGCCTCCATAGTTGAAAAAGAAAAACGTCTTGTTCTTGCCGTTCCAGACTGTTGGACCACCCTCGCCGAAATGCGGCAGAATTAGTGGTCCCCCGACACTGAAACCATAATCAAACTGGCGATCGAGCGGCTTATCCAGACCGAGGATCCGATT
>DASTVU010000239.1:0-2993 GCA_035758935.1 Pyrinomonadaceae bacterium
GTTGAAATCGTGTTCGCTAAACTCGAGGCTGTAGATACTTGAATCCGTGTGCAAACCGAGGGCGGCCACGGAGGGCCGCCCCTACAGTAAGATCTCACGGTCTAAGGAAATCGACATTTCTTTTCCTGTCATCAGGCGGAATTGATGACGGACTTGTGTTACGAGCACGTCGCGACCGTCGATGGCGACTTGTTGTCGCGCGCGTGTGGTGCCAACGAGCGGCGTCGGGCGCGCGCCGTAAACCAGATCGATCACCACGGCATCGTCGTTCATCGTTTCCAGCTCGAATGGAGCTTCATCGGTGTCGCGTCCGACTGGCGTCGCGTTTACGACGATGTCATAACCCTCGGCATTAAAGTCCCGCAAGGGAATGTACGGCAGTCCAAGCAACGCCGCAGCATGCTCGCCTCGCTCCGCACCACGATTGATCAGCGTTACACCCGCGCCAGACCCAACAAGCGCCGCGGCAATTGCTCGTCCCGCACCGCCACAGCCTATAACTGCAGCCCGTTTCTCGTTGACGTTGACACTGCGATCGCGACTGGCAGTATAGACCACATCGGGATCGGTCGTATCGGCGATCCACCATCCGTTGTTCCTGACGAGAATGTTAGCCGCTTCAGTCTGCCGCGCCATTTCACTCACTTGTTTGGCAGTCAGCACAGCCTCTTCCTTGTGAGGCGATGCTACAGTCATTCCATTGATCGGCAGCCCAAACTCGTCGAGTTTTCGTGAAGTCACAAACTCGCGCCAGAACTCCGCAAACGACTCAACTCGCAAAGGCACGAACAGCGCCGGATGGTCCATGGCACGGTAAGAAGCATTGTGCAAACGCGGCGAGAGTGAATGAAAGATTGGATTGCCGATGATCGCAAACAACTCTTTCGCGGGATTCACATCCGGAAGCCCGTAATCGGCGATCAACTTGGCCGCAGTCGGTTCCATCGTAGCGACAGAGCCACCAGCCACCAGGCCAAAAATAGCAGGCGATCCAACATGTAGCGCCGCGATTCGATTCCAGAATCCGAGTGGTCCATTCGAAAATGCGATCGTATCGTCGCGGTTCAAAGACTTCAGCAGAGACAATGGCAGAAACTCTTCCGCGATCGTCGTCGCATTTATAACAATCTTGTAAACGCCGGCAGGAACAGATGCTAGCTGTGCGAACCGATCATCTAACTCCGACAAACTGGCAACGCTTCCATACCACGACAGGAGTCGCTTTTCGGCTGGTACGAAGTGCAATAGTTCTTCAGAGAGATCCGTCTCGGCTTCAAGTTCTACGCGATCGTAAAAGCGAGCCGCAGTTTTCAATCGTTCCGGCCGATTCAACGCATCGTGCGTTCTCAAGGTATACAGCAAACGCCCATTGAAGTGGTTACGTAACCAGTCGGGATCAATATCGCCCAGAACGTCCGCGCGCACTTCCAGCCATTCCACCGCATCGGAAAGCGCAGTCAACTCTGCTCCGTCCGATGAAGGAGGATCAAGTAAAGTGGCAATTAGTGAGGTCCGTGGCATAAAAGAGTCTTTCGCTTATTCGGTGATTACTAGTGAGAAAAAATTGCAGTCGTAGACTAGAGCGGCGTAAATATACTTTGCCTGACGCGATTAGTCCACAAATTCGTGACCGCAGATTACTCAGATTTGTGGAGAGTTGTTGCCACGAGCAATAATCGCTATTCTTAGACCAAAAGACCAAAAGGATCGTTTGCTCATGGAAGAAGCTTCGACTGACAAGACATTCGCGGTGATGCCACCGGCGCCTGACTTTAATCCCGTAAAACAGGCCACCGCCAGGGCAGAAGAGCTGGGTGAAAAACAAATAGCCACCGCGCTGGGCTATTTTGCCACCATGCCCGCCTCTACCGGCATCATCGCCAATCCAGTGCTACATCATACTCCTGTTGATTGTAACGGAACCCAGATAACTCTCGATATAAGATCATTCACTATCCGCGGCACAGTTCCTGAATCCGATATCGTGGGCGGCAAGGTTGGTCCATTTGAGGTCATATTTACGGGACTATTCGGTGCTGCGGGAAATACCAAAGGTCTCGAAGACTTTATTAATCAAAAGTATTTTCAGAGTCTGTCCGGTTCTTTAATCGAAGATGTAGCAGCATTCGTCAGGAAGTTTCCCGGGCTCGGTCCGGAAGTGGCGATGCACCACTTTGGGATTCTCGCGAAGGCGAAACTCGGACGTGAGGAACACCAGGAGCGAGGCATACATGACGAACGCGATCCGGAGTCGCTGCTCATCGAGATGATTACGTTTCACATGGAGAACGTCGCGGTGGGTGACGTCTCCGTCTACATGAATCATCTCCTGACGGACAATCCTCAGGTTTCCCAGGAGGACCTCGTCTCCGCTACCCGAAAATTCATTGACGAGGAAACGAAGGAAAAGAGAAACGCATTTCAGGTTTCGTACAGCCTGATCCTTGGTCATCATGCGAACGAGCACGAGCGACAAATTCTGGAACGTATGGGCACGATTCAGATTCACCATGGTTCGGCAGGTTCGAGCATGGTGGCGAGATACATGGCAACGCTGCACACATTCTCGGTCGCTGATTTCTTTATCGCCTCGCAGATGGCACTCGATGGCGCACGACACTTTGGCGCGATTCACGACATGTCAGACTTTGTTCAGGAGCTCGAGCCGTTGACTCCCGAACAGCGCAGTGCGCGAATCAAGGAGAAGATGTTGACTGGAGGTTTACCGACGTTTGGTCACCCTGAGATCGCAGCTGCCGGCAGAGGGAACCAGGTGCAGCAGGATCCGCGGCCCGCGATCTATATCGATCCGGTTTTCAATGCGATCGACGCAGGTCAGTTGAGTATTTCGTCGCGACAGGCTGAACGTCTTTCAATTGCGCGACTCATTTATCTCACGGCGTTCGTGAATGGTGTGCTCAAGCCGGGAAAAGAAGACAGTCCGCCGCTGCGACTGACGGCGAATACGGATTTTGGTGCGTGGTGTGTTCAGG
>DASTVU010000240.1:0-12887 GCA_035758935.1 Pyrinomonadaceae bacterium
GTGACTCGCAATCGCAATTACACGCGCGAGGGCTCAATTCTTTACTGCGAGTGGTACAACTCGGTATTGCGTGACGAGCGCGGCAAACTCGTTTCGGTTCTTTCCCTCGTCCTGGACGTAACAGCACGACAAAGCGCGGAAGAAGAGCGAGCGGCTTTGCTACTTCGCGAGCGCGATGCGCGCAGACACGCCGAAGAAGCGGATCGACTCAAGGACGAATTTCTCGCCACACTCTCGCACGAGCTGCGCACGCCTTTGACGTCGATACTCGGTTGGGCGTCGATGATTCGCAATGGTGAAGTCGAAGGCTCGAATGCTTCGCGCGCGATTGAAACGATTGAGCGTAACGCGCGTTCGCAGGCCCGGCTGATTGACGATTTACTAGACGTTTCAAGAATCATCACCGGCAATCTTCGGCTCGACCTGCATCCACTAAATCTGGGGCCGATAGTCGAAGCTGCCCTCGATGCATTGCGTCCAACCGCAGACGTCAAAGGCATGAAACTGCAAACACGTTTTGCGCCCGCACAGTGTTTGGTGAAGGGCGATCCAAACCGTCTGCGCCAGGTGATCTGGAACCTGCTCTCGAACGCGATCAAGTTCACACCGCGTCACGGCAGTGTGAGTATCGATCTGACGTGTGTGGAATCGACTGCACGATTGACCGTCAGCGATACTGGTGACGGAATCTCGCCGGAGTTTCTTCCGTACGTGTTCGATCGCTTCCGCCAAGCGGAAGGTTCGATATCGAGAAAGCAGGGCGGTCTCGGGTTGGGGCTTGCAGTCGCGCGACATCTGGTTGAGTTGCACGGCGGAACGATTCGCGCGGAGAGTGAAGGACTCGGGAAAGGCTCGATTTTTACAGTCGATCTTCCCCTCGCGCAGGAGCGCAGAGATCCGGCACGTGCCGAAGAACGCAAACGGGAAGTTGAGCGGCGCCGGAGCCGGAGCGGTGTGGTCAGACTCGATGGCGTGCATGTGTTGCTGGTTGAAGACGACGACGATTCACGCAAACTGTTAGGGACGATGCTCAAGCGTTACGGCGCGCGTGTGACGTCTACCAAATCGGCGGCCGAGGCGCTCGCCGTGTTTGAAGGTGAGTTGCCGGATGTGCTAATCAGCGATATCGGAATGCCGGATCAGGATGGGTACGAGTTGATGCGAAGGTTGCGTGCCTTGCCGCCGGAGCGAGGTGGTAAGACGCCGGCGATTGCGTTGACCGGTTACGCCTCGCGCAAAGATCGCGACCGCGCGCTTAGTTCAGGTTATCAGCAGCACATGGCGAAGCCAATCGAGCAGGCGGATATGATCAAAGCGATCGCCGCGCTCGTTGGACGTGGCCACTAGTTTCACAGGATTAACAAGATTTTCAGGATTGACAAGATTTCTATCTTGTAAATCTTGCTAATCTTGCAAATCCTGTTACCAACTGATGTAGAGGTTCAACAATGAAAAGACAGATTCGATATCAAATCATCCCGATCTTCCTTCTCTTATTACTCCCCGTTTTCGCGCAACAATCAGATCCGTCACTGCTAACGGTTGATTCGCTCTTTACTTACCGTACGAGATCGCTTGGTCCGGTTCAGTGGCAGAACGATGGCAGCGGCTATCTCGCCCTCGAACCATCGCCAACTAAAAAGAACTTCCTCGACATCGTTCGTTACGACGTGGCCACAGGCGATCGCACTATCAAGGTATCAGCCGAGAAACTCACTCCAGCGGGCGTCACAGACCCGCTCACGGTCGAAGAGTTTTCAATGACTACCGACGAGCAGAAGATCCTCATCTTCACAGAGTCCGCACGCGTTTGGCGCAGCAACACGCGCGGCGATTACTGGGTACTCGATCTCAAAGCAAATACGTTGAAGAAACTCGGCGGTACCGACGCAAAACCGTCGACCTTAATGTTCGCGAAGTTCTCGCCTGACGGACAACGCGTCGGTTACGTTCGTGAAAACAACGTCTACGTCGAAAACCTTATAGGTGATGGAAAGATCACAAAACTCACCACCGACGGCTCGCGCTACATCGTTAACGGCACCTTCGACTGGGTGTACGAAGAAGAACTTTTTTGTCGTGACGGTTTTCGGTGGAGCCCCGACAGCAAACAGATTGCGTACTGGCAGCTCAACTCCGAAGGCGTGAAGGAGATGACGCTGGTAAACAACACCTCGGCGTTATACCCGGTGATCACAACCTTTCCATATCCAAAAGCCGGTGAGACAAACTCCGGCGCTCGGGTTGGCGTTGTAGACGCGAATGGTGGTCCAACTCGGTGGATCGAGATTCCCGGTGATCCGCGAAACAACTATCTACCGCGCATGGAGTGGGCCGCTAACTCAACCGAAGTCGTAATTCAGCAACTCAATCGACGTCAGGACACAAACATCGTGTTCCTTGCCGACGCAAGCACCGGCAAAGCTCGTACTGTTCTGACTGAAAAAGACGAAGCCTGGGTAGACACCGCATGGGGCGACATCGATTGGGATAAAACCGGACTCGCGCGCGGCGACGTCGAGTGGATCGATGGCGGCAAGCGCTTCCTTTGGGCCAGCGAGCGCGATGGCTGGCGGCATATCTATTCCGTGTCGCGTGACGGAAGCGATGTAAAAACGATCACGCCGGGCAATTACGACGTGATCAGTGTCGAACGAGTGGATGCGCAGAACGGCTGGCTCTATTTTCTAGCGTCACCTGAAAACGCAACACAACGATATCTCTATCGCGTTCGCATCGATGGCACAGGTAAGGAAGAACGACTGACGCCCGCGAATGTTCCCGGCGTGCATAGTTACAACATCTCGCCGCGCGGCGACTTTGCGATTCATTTCTACTCGAGCTTCAACAAAGTTCCGGTGACTGAGGTCGTGCGAGTGCCGCAGTACGCAGTTGCGCGAACTCTGATCGACAACAAGCAGGTTCAGGATCGCCTCGCGCAGTTGAAGCAAACTCCGACAGAGTTTTTCAAAGTCGACATCGGTGACGGCGTTCAACTCGATGGTTGGGTGATGAAGCCGCACGACTTCGATCCACAGAAACGTTATCCCGTGCTCTTCTACGTTTATGGTGAGCCCTGGGGTCAGACGGTGATGGACAGTTGGGGTGGTCGAAATCGATTGTGGCACCAGATGCTGGCGCAGCAGGGTTATCTCGTGATGAGTGTCGACAACCGTGGCACGCCGGCGCCGCGTGGTCGTGCGTGGCGCAAGATCATCTATCGGAAGATGGGAATCGTAAATTCCGGTGATCAGGCGGCAGCGGCTCGTGCGATTGCGAAGTGGCCTTTTGTCGATCCGGCTCGCATCGGAATTTGGGGCTGGAGCGGTGGCGGTTCGTCGACACTGAATGCGATGTTTCGTTACCCGGACGTGTATGCGACGGGTGTGTCGGTCGCGCCTGTGCCGGACCTGCATTACTACGACACGATTTACCAGGAACGATACTGCGGGCTCCCCAAGGATCATCCCGACGAGTGGAAGCAGAGCTCGCCAATCACCTTTGCTGGACAGTTGAAAGGCAATCTCCTCGTCATTCACGGAACCGGCGATGACAACGTTCACTATCAAGGCACCGAGGCGTTAATCAACGCACTGGTCGGGGCGAACAAGCAGTTTTCGATGTTTGCGTATCCAAATCGGTCACACGCCATTTTTGAAGGACCGGGCACGCAGCGCCATCTGTTTGGAATGATCACACGATATCTCAACGAAAGGCTTCCAGCCGGCCCAGCGCCCGCGACAACCAGCTCAACCCGGTAAGAATCAGCCACGGATGAACGCGGATCCATCCGCGTTTATCCGTGGCAAACAATTCCATTGAAATCTGACGCCCAAGTCTGTTAGCCTATCCGAGCGGTTGACGGCCAACCCGCTTGCCCAAAACTCACCTCTCCCGGAATTCAAGCGAAATCTCTCGTTTATGGAAACCAAAGTCGATGTAGCCCTGCGGCATTTGGTCGCGACCAATCTTGTCGCCGTCTTATTTACCGATCTGGCCGGAAACATTGTGGATGCCGACGAAAGTTTCCTGAACCTGCTCGGTTACACTTCCAAAAACTTACCGCGCAACATTCATGACCTGACACCGCCCGAACACCGCCGGCTTGACGACGAAGCATTCGAGAAGCTGATGGCCTTTGGCGCCTGCGCGCCTTTCGAGAAAGAGTTTCTGAAACAGGACGGAACTCAGATTCCCGTTTTGTTTGGCGCCGCGCTGCATGAAGACGAGATTGCCTGTTTTGTCGTCGACCTTTCTCAAAACCGCCAAACTCAGGAAAAACTAAACCACCTTGCTTACCACGACGCCCTAACCGACCTGCCGAATCAGGTTCTGTTCAAAGATCGACTCAAGCAGGCGATCGCACTCTCGCGTCGCAGCGATCAAATGCAGGCGGTGCTGTTGCTCAATCTCGATCGCTTCAAGACGATTAACGACTCGCTCGGCTACACCGCGGGCGATCGTTTATTACAGTCGGTGGCCCAGCGTCTCAGCAGTTGCGTTCGTGAAAGCGACACAGTCGCGCGTTTCGGCGGCGATGAGTTCGCAGTCTTGCTAACGCAGATTCCACGCGCTCAGGATGCTGCGAATGTCGCGAGCGCAATCAAGAGTGCGTTGGACCAGGCCTTCCTCTTCGAAGACAAGGAAATCTTCGTGTCGAGCAGTATCGGTATCAGTCTCTATCCTCACGACGGTCGGGACACGGCGGGGCTTTTGAAGAATGCCGGCGCTGCGCTCGATCGGGCTAAGAGTCTCGGTGGGAACGTCTACCAGTTCTATACTGCCGGCGGAACCACGCGCGCTCTCAAACAACTCGTGCTCGAAAGCAATCTGCGACCGGGTCTCGAACGAGCCGAATTTTTTGTTCAGTACCAGCCGCAAGTTGACATTCGCGGTTTTCATCTCGTCGGGATGGAAGCACTCGTGCGCTGGCAACATCCGAGTCTCGGATTGTTATATCCCAGTGAATTTGTGCCGCTGGCTGAAGAGAGTGGCTTGATCATCGCGCTTGGCGAGTGGGTCTTGCGTACTGCGTGTGCACAAAACAAAGCGTGGCAGGATGCGGGATTGATGCCGTTGACACTGTCAGTGAACTTCTCGGCGCGGCAGTTTCAACAGCAGACGTTCATCTCTGATGTTGCGCACATTTTGAAGGAGACGAATCTGGATCCGCGTTGGCTTGAACTCGAGCTGACGGAGAGCTCGATCATGAAGGATCCGGAGGCGGCGATTGAAAAGTTGCACGAGTTGAAGCTGATGGGTATCAAGGTCGCCGTTGACGACTTCGGCACTGGTTATTCATCGCTCAATTATTTGAAGCGATTTCCGATCGACACGTTGAAGATCGATAGGTCTTTCGTTTCGGATGTTTGCAAAGACCCACACGACACATCGATCGTACGCGCCATTATCAATTTGGGTCATGCGCTCGATCTGACAGTGATCGCCGAAGGGGTGGAAACGAAGGAACAACTTCAATATCTGAGCGCGCTCGAGTGTGATGTCGTGCAGGGGTTTCTTTTCAGCAAGGCGTTGCCCGCAGCGTCGTTTGAAGAGTTATTGGTTGAGCAGCGTCGCGTGACTTCCGGAAGAGATGTGTCGCCGACAACTCCGCTGTCAGTGGAATCACTCGTGACCGCTACCTGATCTCACTCGCAGCGTCGTTATCCAGCATCCATAGCAACTCGCCTTTAGTTGGCTTAACGGCTTGAGCCGGATACTTTTGCGGACCTTCAAAAACTTCCTTCACAATCTTCGCCTTTTCCGAACCACTGACCAGAAACACGACTGAAGCGCCGTTGTTCAGTAGCGGCAGCGTCATGGTGATGCGGTACGTCTGGAATTTCTCGACCCATGGCGCCGCTACGAGTCGCTTTGTTTCGTGCAGGACCTCGGAACCGGGAAAGATCGACGCCGTGTGACCATCAGGTCCGAGACCGAGCAGGATCAGATCCAATTGAGGCAGAGATTGTTGCGTTGTCTCGATTAGTGTTTGTTCGTATTGGCTTGCAGCCTCGGCGGCGTTTGGATTCTCACCCGGCACACGATGGACATTGTTCTTTGTGACGGGGACGCGCGAGAGCATCGCTTCGTATGCCATGCGGTAGTTGCTCTCCGCGTGATCGGGAGGGACGTGTCGCTCGTCGGACCAGAAGAAGTGAATGTTGGCCCAAGGGGTCTGGTTGCGATACGGCTCGTTTGGATCGGCCAGGAGTTCGAAGAGGAGCTTCGGCGTTGAGCCTCCGGATAGGGCAACCGTAAACGTTCCGCGCTGCTCAACAGCTTCCAGGCTCCGCGTGACAAAATGCTCCGCCCCCGCACGCGCAAGATCCTGGGAGTCTGGAAAAATTTTAATCATTCGAACTGGGCGCCTCCTTGGAGTGCGGTACCTTGGTACCGCTTTGGTAAAAATACCAAAGCGCCAACAAGTTGGCGCACTCCAAGGAGGCGTTCGATTTACAGTAGCGCGATGATTCGTAGCGGACCGCCGCTACCGCCCTTGATCTTCATCGGCAGCGCGATCACCGAGAAGCCCTTCACCGGCAATTGATCAAGATTCGCGACATTCTCAAACGCCGGAATATTATGCTCAAACAAGATCCGGTGACTCTCAAACAGTGTCGATTGACCGTGATCGATACTCGCCGTGTCTAAACCAATCGCTTTAATCGATCGACTCTCCGTAAGCCAGCGAGCCGCAGCCGGATCCAATCCCGGAAAATGCAGTTTCGCAACTGCTGCTGCGCCTCGTTCATCAGTCCCCAGATAGCTCCTACGATCCGGGTAATACTTCCCGAACCCCGTCCGCAGCAAGACGATTGTGCCTGGCTGAATTCTTCCATTGCGTCGCTCCCAGTTCTGAAAATCAGCGACGCTGACAAGGTAATCAGCATTCCTCGAGCACTGTACAGTCACATCCACAACGACAGCGGCGCCCATCAATTGCTGCAGCGGAAGCTGATCTACGGTGTAACGTCCCTTCGCAAAATGCACGGGCGAGTCGAGATGCGTGCCGCCATGTTCGGCCGCGGAATATCGGTAAGCAGAGTAGAAATAACCCTTGTCCGTCGTCCCTTCGAAATCAGTTTCGAGCTTGAACTGTTCTGCCGTGGGCCAGTAAACGCTGTTCGCGTCAAATGCATAAGTGAGATCGACAACGCGACGCGGCGAGAATGCGCCCGATTTCTGCGCCATAACGGGAACTACGAGTGCCAATAGAATTACAAGCAGTCGCAAACACTTCATCTGGAGTGCTCCTAACGTTCAAGTTTCTGTTATCTTCAGGTATACACGGACACATAGCAAGGAGCTTTTTTAATGCAAATCGGAATGATTGGACTCGGACGCATGGGCGCCAACATGGTGCGACGCCTTTTGCGTGGAGGTCACGAATGCGTCGTCAACGACCGCAGCCCTGAAGCTGTTGAAGCGCTTCTCGCTGAAGGCGCAACCGGCGCTACATCGCTCGATGGTTTTATCGCGAAACTCAGGGCGCCGCGAACAATCTGGCTGATGATACCCGCCGCGCTTGTCGATACGATTCTGAACGATCTCATGCCTGTGTTATCCGCCGGCGACATCGTTATCGACGGTGGAAATTCTTATTACATCGACGACATTCGGCGCGCGCGCGAGCTAAAGGCCAAAGGTATTCACTACGTCGACGTCGGAACGAGTGGCGGAGTTTGGGGGCTTGACCGTGGTTACTGCCAAATGATTGGCGGTGAAAAAGACATCGTTTCTTATCTCGATCCGATCTTCAAAACTCTGGCGCCGGGACGCGATGCGGTTTCGCCAACGCCTGGACGAGCGGCTGATATGGGTACTGCCGCCGAAGGTTACCTGCACTGCGGTCAAGCTGGCGCCGGTCACTTCGTGAAGATGGTCCATAACGGCATCGAATACGGATTGATGGCCGCGTACGCGGAAGGACTAAACGTGTTGCATCATGCGAATGAAGGAAAGGGCGAAAGAGCTGCGGATGCCGAGACATCCCCACTACGCTATCCCGATCACTACCAGTACGACTTCAACCTCGCCGACATTACTGAGGTGTGGCGACGCGGCAGTGTGATCGCTTCGTGGTTACTCGATCTCACGGCGATTGCACTAGCGGAATCGCCGCAGTTAGAAGGTTTCTCGGGACGTGTTTCCGATTCGGGTGAAGGTCGTTGGACCATCAATGCGGCAGTTGAAGAAGGTGTGCCGGTGCCGGTGTTGAGTGCCGCGTTGTTCCAGCGGTTTAGTTCGCGTGGCGAGGCCGATTTCGCGAATAAGATTCTGTCCGCGATGCGATTGCAGTTTGGCGGGCATGTGGAGCGGAAGTAGATGAACTTTGTACTTTGTACTTAGTGCTTTGTGTTTGGTAGTTGTGGCAGCACTAAGAACAAAGTACTAAGAACAAAGTACTAAAGACAAAGCACAAATAGGATTACTATGTCAGCAATAGTTGTAGAACCAAATCCAGTTCAGTTTGAACAACCATCACTGCCGCATGCGGAGCCATGTGTGGTTGTGATCTTTGGCGCCACAGGAGATCTGACCAAACGAAAGCTCATGCCCGCCCTGTGCCGTTTGTTGCAGATGGGATGTTTGGATAGCGTGCGTATTCTCGGCGTGGGCCGCAGTGCCATGAGCGAGGAAGAGTTTCAAACGCTCGTGCACGAAGCGCTCGAAAACTCAAAGAAGATCGAGCACCTCGAGGAACAACAGTGGCAGAAGTTGACGGAACGTCTTCATTACATGGCGGGCGAGCTCGACGACGCAAACACTTATCGTCATGTTTCCGACCGTCTCACCGAACTCGCTTCCGAAGGCGCGAGCAAGAACCGACTCTTCTATCTCGCTACACCGCCATCGTTGTTCTCTACCATCGTGAAGTGTCTCGGTGAAGCCGGACTCGCCAACGAAGACGAGCAATGGAGTCGCATCGTCATCGAAAAACCTTTCGGGCGTGACCTCGAATCGGCGAAGGCACTGAACATGACGGTCGCTGAGGTCTTCAACGAGAACCAGGTCTATCGTATCGACCACTACCTCGGCAAAGACACCGTTCAAAACATCCTCGTGTTTCGTTTCGGAAACTCGATGTTTGAACCGATCTGGAATCGCAATTATGTCGACTATGTCGAGATCACTGCGGCTGAGTCCGGCGGTGTTGGCAGTCGCGCCGGTTACTACGAAGAAGCCGGTGCGCTACGCGACATGGTCGCGAATCATCTTTTGCAACTTCTCACGCTTACCGCAATGGAGCCGCCAGTCGCGTTTGACGCTGAGTCAGTCCGCGAAGAGAAGGTGCAGGTGTTGCGATCGATTCCTCGCATGAAACCGGAGCAGGTCGCTGAGCGCACCGTGCGCGCACAGTATGGACCAGGCGAAATCGATGGAGAAAAGGTTAAAGGTTACAAGGAAGAAGAAGGTGTCGCTGCTGGCTCAGTGACTGAGACGTTTGCGGCGGTTGAATTCATGATTTCAAACTGGCGCTGGTCGGGTGTGCCGTTTTATGTGCGCACAGGAAAACACCTCGGCCGCAACCTGACTGAGATAGCTGTGCACCTGAAGCGCACGCCGCAGGCTTTGTTTGCACGCACGCCGACTGACGAGATCGAGCCGAACGTAATCGTGTTACGAATTCAGCCAAACGAGGGAATCATAGTATCGTTTGGCGCCAAGCAACCGGGCTTCGAGATGCGCACTGCGACTGTACACATGGATTTCTGTTATCAGAGTGTGTTTGGTGTCCACTCGCCGGACGCCTACGAGATGTTATTGCTCGACGTGATGCGCGGCGATGCGACGTTGTTCATTCGCAGTGATGAAGTCGAAGCGCAGTGGCGTCTAATCACACCGATCGAGGAAGCCTGGGCAAGTCAAAACCTGCGCGAATTACCGATCTACGTATCCGGCAGCGACGGCCCATCCGAAGCCGACGATCTTCCGAGAGGCAACGGCCACCGCTGGCGACAATTATCAGAAAGCCATGCCGGCTGTGATTAGATCCGTAAACAATCCGCGCTCATCTGTGGCCCAAACTTGCGACGACAGCAGCGAGCTCAAATCGATCGACAGGCTTCGCGAGGTGAACCTGGTAACCTTCTGAAAGTGCGCGCACGCGATCTTCCGTTCGCGCATACGCGGTCAGGGCCAGCGCGGGTGTGTGTCCACCTTTCTGTTTCGGCAGCGCGCGCACTTTCCTGATCAACCCGTATCCGTCTTCAACCGGCATCCCGATGTCGGCAATCAGCACGTCAGGTTTCCAACTCTCGATCGACTCCAAACCTTCTCGCGACGAGCCGACCGCAATCACCTGCGCGCCACACTTCTCCAGCATCATCGTCAACAACGTCCGTGCATCGATCTCGTCGTCAACCACCAGCACGCGCAAACCCTGAAGTGATGCCGGTCGCTGGTCGCGTGGTTCCACTTCAGCGATTGCAGGTTGTTTGAACTCCTCGGGAAGGGGATGGTCATCATTGGTCATGGCGGGCAGTCTGACGGTGAACTTCGAGCCCTGGTTCGCGCCGGCGCTCTCGGCCCGCGCCGTTCCGCCGTGCAGTTCCACGAGGTGTCTAACGATCGCGAGTCCGAGTCCGAGTCCGCCATAGTTTCTTGTCGTTGAACCATCGGCCTGACGAAAACGCTCGAAGACGTACGGTAGAAAATCGGAATTGATGCCAACTCCGGTATCGTTTACAACTATCTCAACGTGTGAATTGATGCGTTGCAGCATGACCTGGACCAGTCCGCCTCTGCGCGTAAACTTGACGCCGTTTGATAACAGGTTCCAAACAATTTGTTGTAGCCGCTCGCGATCGCCAAATACTGGACCAATATTCGGTTCCAACAAAACCTGTAACCGGACGCCTCGAGCTTCGGCTGTCGGACGAATACTCTCCGCAGCAGCTTCAATAACTGAATGAAGCTCGCAAGCGACGAATTCGAGTCGTAATTTGCCGGTGATAATACGCGACACTTCGAGCAGATCGTTGATCAACTGGCACTGTGAGTTGGCGTTGCGAAAAATTGTTTCGATGGCCTGGCGCCGTTTTTCCGGTTCCACTTCGTCGTGTAGCAAGAGATCAGACCATCCCATGATCGCAGTTAGCGGCGTGCGCAGTTCGTGCGAGAGTGTCGAGAGAAATTCATCTTTGACGCGGTTAGCTGCTTCTGCTTCCATGCGCGCTTCTTTTTCTCGCTTCAGCGCCTGACGCCGCTCAGTTGCGTCGTGGGCCATGCCGCGGACGATCGGTTTCTCGACGCCTTCAGTGCGAAGAGTGTTGTAATACTCCCACAATCTTGTTTCACCTGTAGCCGTACGAACTTTCATCACGCCGCGGGCCGAGCCTTCAGTGATTACAGTGCGCATGTATTCGTCAAACTGTTCGCGATACTCAGGCAGTAGCCCGTCGCGAATGTTTATGCCGACGAGAGAGTTCTGCGGATAACCCAACACGCGTGCGGCCCAGGGATTTACCGAAAGCACGCGTCCTTCAAGATCGTGTGTGCAGATGAGTTCGTGGCTGTTATCCACCAGATCGCGATAGCGGTCTTCACTGATTCGCACCGCGGTCTCCGCTTTCTTTCGTTCAGTAATATCCTGGACGAGAACAAACTCCGCAGACCTGCCGGCAAAGGTTAACCGGTTCGAAGTGATCTCGACATTGATAACCGTGCCGTCTTTCTTTTTATGCCGCCATTCAATTCCCTGTTCTACTCCAGAGTCCGCAGCAAGATAGTCCTGGAGACGTTTCAGATCTTCAGCGGGACGAATATCCTTGATCGTCATATCAAGGAATTCTGAGCGGGAATAACCGTAATGACGCACCGCCGCATCGTTAACGGCAAGAAAGCGAAGTGTAGCGAGATCGTAAACCCACATCGGTTGCGGGTTTGATTCGAAGAGCAGGCGATACTGCGCTTCTGACTTTCGCAGCGCCTCTTCAATCCGCGTCGCGACCGTCACGTCGAGCACGAGTGAAAGAACCGTAACCAGCTTTCCGTTTTCGTTATAGAGAGCGGAGTTGTACCACTCGCAATTAATAATTGAACCCAGCTTGTTGTAATTACGGTTGCGCGAAATGCCGTGACGTTCGTGCCCCTGGTTTTGCCGGTGAGCCACCTGGTTGACCGCTTCAATGTCATCGGGAACTACAAACTCCCAATCGCTGAAACGCTTGCCGAGAACTTCCTTGGCCTTCCATCCGAAGAGTCTTTGTGCAGCGGGTGACCAGCGCAGCACTCTGAATTCGTGATCCCATTCGATAACCGCGAGTGGTGTGTTCTCAACGTGAAAAGCGAGTCGCCTGTGATCGTCGGCGGTTGCTGTTTCGGCGATTTTGCGATCGGTGACGTCGCGAACAATCGCGACACCGCCTACCACTTCACCATTCTCGTCGTGACGCGGTGAGTAGTAACCATCAAAGAAACCGTTGCAACCGGATTGGGCGATGATGTAGGGACGATTCTCAGCGACTACGCTGTTACCGGCGAGCGCTTCGCGATAGTACTTGTCTTCACCGGTTTGCTTGAGACAGGGAAACAGTTCGAACGCGTTTTTACCGATAACGTCTTCGCGCTTCACACCCGAGATGTGCTCCATCGCGCGATTCCAGGTTGTGTACCGGTATTCACGATCGAAAGCGATGATGCCGTCAACATTTGCCTCGAGCAGGCACTTGAGAAAGAGATCTTGTTCTTGGGGTTCGTAAGACATCGGTTTTAATCAGGAAGCTCTCTTCGGAAAGAGGAAAAAGGTAGGCACATTTAACCACCGTCGGTAAGGATTCGCAAACAAGTATGCAGATTCTCGGCACGTACTGTAGGGGCGGCCCTCCGTGGCCGCCCGTGGTTTGAATCGTGTTCGCCAAACCCAGGCCCGTCGACCCTTG
>DASTVU010000241.1:0-11371 GCA_035758935.1 Pyrinomonadaceae bacterium
GGGCGAACGCGATAAATCGAGGGCGGCCACGGAGGGCCGCCCCTACAGTACGTTCAAAGGACGACCACTAATCACGACGGCGTCGTTCAAACAATATCGTGTCGCGCCAGACGCCGTTGAGCATCGCAATTCGCTCACGCCTGCCAACTTCACGAAACCCACACCGTAAATGTAGTTCGACGCTGGCAGTATTCTCGGAAAAGATCGACGCTTGAAGTGTCCAAACACCATTCTTCTCCGACTCGGCAATCAGCGCCTCAAGCAACGCACGACCAATTCCCTTTCCTCTCGCGCTTTCGGTCACATAAACAGTAACTTCAGCGACACCGCGATACACGTCGCGCTTTGATACCAGACTTAACGCGGCCCAACCGAGAACCTTTTCTTCATCACGCATCACCAGACGCGCAAATGGTAAATGGCCCTCGTTCCACTTCTCCCACGATGGAGCGTCCGTTTCAAACGTACTGTTCCCACTGCGAATGCCTTCAAGATAGATCGAGCGCACCTGTTCCCAATCATTCGTTCGCATTTGATCGATCATATACAAGCCGTGATAGCATGGGCGCCGTTAATTCCCAAGCCCAGTAGGAGAATCTCCCTTGAGCAACGTCGACTCAGTTAAGGCCCTTTACCAGGCATTCGCCAAAGCAGACATCCCCTCGGTCCTCGGATTTCTCAGCCCGGATATCGCGTGGACCGAAGCCGAAGGCTTCCCTTATGCCGGTACCTATCATGGACCAGGCTCAGTGCTGACTGAAGTGTTTATGCGTTTAGGCGCGGAGTGGGATGGATTTGCAGTAGTGCCGGATGAATTCATCGACGGTGGCGATACGATCGTCACGCTTGGTAAGTACAGTGGAACTTATAAGGCCACCGGTAAGAGCTTTCAAGCTAACTTCGCACACGTTTGGAAGCTTCAGGATGGAAAGGTGATTCGCTTTATTCAGTACGTGGATACGCTGCTGGTCCATCGCGCGCTCCAAGCCTAACCACAGATTACACGGAATAAATCCGTGTAATCCGTGGCGAAAAATTTATCCTCTTGCAGTCACGGCAGTGTTTTGAAACGCTGCGATTACCCAGCCCTGCTTTTCCTTCGTCATCACTAACGTCAACATCGCATCCTGCTTGAGTTCATCGGTAGGTCCGTCCCTGTGTCCGCTGGCGTGGACGACCGCGACGTCTTCTCTGAGAAATCTAATCTGTTTGACGGTCAGAGTGATTTTGGTGTCCTTGAACACCGTGTCAAATATCCGCTGATGCGCGGTCTCAATAGCGGCGCGGCCTTTGAAATACATGCCGTTGATGACGACGTAATCAGCGTCCTCGGCAAAGGGTTTGGCAAACAACGCCCCGCTCTTCGTATTCCAACCCGTCTCCATCTGCTTCACGCTCTCACGCATCGCCGCCTCATCCGCGGCCTGATTATTCGTCGAATCAACCGCTTGCCCTGAAAAACCCAACATAAGCAATGTTACGAATACCAATGTCTTCATCGTCATCCTCCGTCTAAGTTGTGGCTTCATTGCCACTCACCTCCAATAGCGACAAAAGAAAACAAAAGTGGCCACGGTCTGTTTTTGTGCTTTTTGCTCCTCTTTGTGGCAGAATTTCGCGCGATGCCCGACATGTCGCCGCAGGAAGTCACTCAACTGCTTGCCGATTGGGGTAAAGGCGACCGCTCAGCGCTCGATAAACTGTTCCCACTCGTACACTCGGAACTCCGGCGTATCGCTCAACGCCAGATGAACCAGGAACGCGCCGGTCACACGTTGCAGGCAACCGCGCTCGTCAACGAGGCTTACCTGAAGCTTGTCGGTCAGCAGAGTTTTGAATGGCAAAACCGCGCACACTTCTTCGCCGTCTGTGCGCAGGTGATGCGCCACATCCTGATCGATCATGCGCGTGCGCATGCGCGTGACAAACGTGGCGGAGGCGCAATTCAGGTTTCGTTGAACGAAGTTGCAGTGATAGCGGAAGACCAGTCGTCGTATCTCCTTGCTCTGGACGAAGCACTTCGACGGCTCGAAAGCCTTGATCCGCAGAAAGGCAAGATCGTCGAGTTGCGTTACTTCGGTGGACTGAGCATCGAGGAAACAGCAGAAGTACTAAACATCTCGCCGCGAACAGTGCGACGCGAGTGGCAGCGCTCGAAAGCATGGCTCTACCGAATGATCTCCGAAGGAACCGAGGATGAAACCCGACCGCTGGCGAAAAGTCGATGAACTCTTTGAGGCCGCGCTCGAACATGAGCCCGGCCATCGCGCCGCGTTCCTGGATCAGGTTTGCGGCAGTGACAAAGATCTTCGACGTGAAGTCGAGAAGATGCTCGACTTCGCAAAACAGTCAGAGGATTTCATCAAGACTGATGTTTTCGATGTTGCTGCGAAACTAATTACACAGCCTCGCGCCAAAGCCTCTTCATCCGCGATTACTTCCGACTCAATCGACGACGCGAGATTCGTCCCGGGCGACGTGCTCCTTGAACGCTATCGCATCGTCGGACTACTCGGCCGCGGCGGAATGGGTGAGGTCTATCGCGCTGACGATCTGAAACTCAAACAGGCAGTTGCGCTCAAGTTTCTTCCTCCTTCACTCAGTGCCGATGGCGCCGCACTCGCACGCTTCTACAAAGAGGTGAGCGTCGCACGTCAGATTTCACACCGTCACGTGTGTCGTGTTTACGATGTTTCCGAGTATCAGGGCGAACACTTCATCTCGATGGAATATGTGCGTGGTGAGGAACTCTCATCGTTACTCAAACGCATCGGGCGTCTACCACAAGACAAAGCGATCGACGTAGCTCGCCAACTATGTGCCGGACTCGCCGCCGTACACGAGCGTGGCGTACTCCATCGTGATCTAAAACCTGCAAACATAATGCTCGATGAGCATGGCGAAGTTCGTATCACTGACTTCGGCATCGCAGCACTCGCCAGCGAGGACCGTCGCGAGATGTCAGGCACGCCCGCGTACATGTCGCCCGAACAACTCGACAGTCGCGAGTTGACACCAAAGAGCGATATCTACTCGCTCGGGCTTGTGCTTTATGAAGTCTTTACAGGCAAGAAGGCTTTTGAAGCTTCGAGTATGCAGGAGTTGCTGCGACTGCGACGGAGTGATTCAACTCCCACCAGTCCCGCTCAATATGTGCCTGAACTCGATCCGTTAATTGAACGAGTCATCTTTCGTTGTCTGGAAAGAGAACCAGCGAAACGCCCTGCGACCACGCTGCAAGTTGCGGCTGCTTTACCCGGCGGTGATCCACTCGCGGCTGCGCTTGCTGCCGGCGAGACTCCATCGCCCGAGATGGTTGCCGCAGCGCCAAAACAGGGCGGTTTGAAACCAGCGGTGGCCATTTCGTTACTCGCTTCGGCAGTAGTCCTGCTCGTCGCAATCTGTTTGCTGTCGCGAAAGGTAACGTTGTACCAGCAAGTTCCGCTGACCAAGTCGCCTGAAGTCCTAAAAGATCGCGCCACGGAACTGGTGAAGAAGTTTGGATACGCCACGCCGCCGATGGACTCCGCATATGGCATGGGACTCGATCGCGGTTATCTCGATTATGTCCACGACAATGATCAGTCACCGCAACGCTGGAACAGACTGCGCAGTGGACAACCAGCCTCGATCTATTTCTGGTACCGACAGAGTCCGCGTCCGTTTGACGTATTCTATGGACAAGTAATCGAAGACCAGCCTGCGCAGGACGTTCCTGGCATGTCGAGAGTGACTCTGGACACGATGGGACGCCTTCGTTCGTTCGAGACAGTGCCGCCCGCAAGAAGTACGAATCCGGATCTGGCGCCCGATTGGTCTGGGTTGTTCGCCGAAAGCGGATTGGACCAGACAAAGTTTCAACCAGTTCCCAGCATCTGGACCCCGCCGCACCAAACCACAGCACGCGCAGCATGGGAAGGGTCATATCCGGATGCGGCTGATTTCAAAATACACATTGAAGCCGGCGCGTTTGAGGGCAAACCTGTTTACTTTGAGATTTTCGACGCCTGGGACCAGCCACGCGACGCACAGGTTTCAATAGCGCGTTTTCGCCAACGCGTACTGGTTGTCTTATTGCTGACGCTATTTATTACCGTCGTGGTCGGTAGTTCACTACTGGCGTTCCGAAATGTGAAACTCGGTCGCGGCGATCGCAAGGGAGCTTTTCGACTCGCTGCTTTCATGTCAGCCGTATTCTTCGTGGCCTGGTTGTTCTCGTCGCATCACGTACCGACCGAGGCTGAAGCGTTCAACTTCATTGCTGGAGTTCGGGATATCTTAGCCTGGGCGTTTTTCTTCTGGGTGGTCTATCTCGCCTTCGAGCCGTTTGTAAGGCGCCGCTGGCCGGATCGAATTGTTTCCTGGAGCCGCGTGCTCGCGGGCGGCTTCCGCGATCCCCTCGTGGGTCGCGATATTCTCATCGGCGCAGTGTTTGGCCTGGGCGTTGTGCTCTGCAATTTCTATCTCGCGAATGTGGTTCCGAGTTTATTCGGTTATCCTCAGGGAATTCCGTGGATGGATTTTCCGGCCACACAGTTACTCGGCATTCGTTCGTTTGCATTCGGCATTACGCAACAGATCTTTGGCACTCTTTTGCAGTCGTTCATGCTGCTGTTTTTTCTATTCTTGCTGTACATCATTCTGCGGCGGGAACGACTCGCGGCCGTTGTGTTGTCGTTGATCATGGTGGTGGCGCTGAGCCTGACACACGAGACTGCTGCGGGTGTTCCCTTCGCCTGCATCTCGGTGTTGCTGTTGATGTGGGCGTTGTATCGCTACGGGTTGCTTGCGTTAATAGTAGCGATCTTCTTCGTGCACCTGACTATCTTTTTCCCGATCACGTCCGACCTCTCCGCGTGGTACGCTGGCGATTTCGTGCTCGCCGCCATTATCGGTCTTGCGCTCGTGGTATTTGGTTTCTATACCTCACTTGCAGGCCAGCCGCTTTTTCGGAGTTCGCTTTTCTCGGATAATGCATGAGTCATGTGCGGTCGATTTACACTTAAACAACCACCACGCCGGATCAACTTAGTCAATTTCGATGACTTCGATCTTCCAACCTTGCCGCCGCGCTACAACATCGCGCCAACGCAGGAAGTGCTTACTGTCGTGGAGCGCGAGCAGATTCGTGAACCACGAATGCTTCAGTGGGGATTGATTCCGTTCTGGAGCAAAGAACCCAAGGGAATCATTAACGCGCGCGTGGAGACGATTGCTGAAAAGGCGAGCTTTAACGAGTCGTTTCAAAAGCGACGCTGCCTGGTTTTTGCAGATGGATTTTACGAGTGGGAAAGAAATGGAAAGATCTCGCAGCCGTACTATTTTAAGTTGATGGATGGCGAGCCTTTCGCGTTTGCGGGCATCTGGGACAAGTGGCGCTCCAACGATCGCGTGATTACTTCCTGTGCAATCATCACCACAAAGGCGAATGAGTTGCTGTCAAAAATTCACACCCGCATGCCCGTGATCCTGCCACCCGAGTTATATGATTTCTGGCTCAACGAAGATTCCCGCGAGCCCGAGCTAAAAGAAATTCTCACCCCCTTCCCCGCCTCAGAGATGACGAGTCACGCAGTCAGCTACGACGTGAACGACGTAAAAAACGAAGGCGAACACCTCCTCCGCCCCGTCGAACCCAACATCGGCGTGAACCTACGGTTATTTTAGCCACGGATTTCACGGATTTGATCCGGATTTCATCCGTGTTTATCTGTGGCACGATTTCGGTTAAGGCTCAGGGGTGACGAAGTTTGCGTCGCGCTTGATGACCCACTGCCCGTCTGGTCGCTTCTTTAAGATCGTGAGAATGTGGCCCGAGTGTTTTTTTGACTCTTCGTCTTTGGTAAACGTCAGGCGAAGGAAACTGCGCATCCAGGCCCAGTCGCCGAACACTTCGAGCTCTTTGATGTCAATCGTGGCGTTCATCTTAAGGTCATCCTGGTTCGCGCTCTCGAAAGCCTCTCTTCCAAACGGCTCTCGCCCGGGCGTGATGAAAACAACATCGTCTGCCAGCAAATTGAGTAGTGTCTCAGTATCGCCGCGCTTGCTCGCCGCAAGCCAGGTATCAACCATCTCACGGATTGCCTGTTCGTCGCTTTGCTTAGCTGCCTGTCGACTCTGCATTAACCTTCCCTTTTCTTTGCACGTGCGATGATGCCCGAATCAATCGTCTGGCCGGTTCGTGAAATCGCCTGGAAGTACATCTGATCTCCGCTTACTTCAAACAGCATGAAGTGCAAGTCGCGGTCGTACGACTTTTCTGTTATCGGCGATGCGTCTTTGATGTCGCCCGCCCTGAGTTTGCCGCCGGCCCCGGAGACAAAGTAGTAGATGCCCTTCTGCGGCTTGATTCGTTCATAGACGTGATCGTGACCCGTCAGCACTACGTTCACGCCGTACTTGATAAAGATCGGCTCGACAACTTCTCGCAGTTGCGAATCGGACCCGTGACTCTTTGCAGACGAATAAGGCGGGTGATGGAAGAAACAGACCTTCCACTCCGACGTGTCTTTAGCCAGTTCGGATTCCAACCACGCCACCTGCTTCTTGTCCATGTAGTTGCTGTTCAAAGCATAGAAGGCGACGTTGCCCTTCTTGAACCGGTAATACTCCTTTCCGTTCATGTTGAAATTGGTGTAATTCGTCTGTAGCGCCTGATCGTGATTTCCAAGACTCGCGTAGAACTTTACTTTGTAGTCGAGCAAGGCCTTGTATGGTCCAGAAAACTTCTTCTCGAAATCCTTCGGCGCCTCACCACCATACATGTTGTCGCCCATCATCAAGACAAATTCGAACGGGAAGACCGCGTGATACTGGGCCATCGTGGTTCCGACTTCTCGCTGTGCTGAACTGCCGGAACCCGTGTCGCCTATGGCCGCAAAGCGAACTGAACCGTCTTTGACAGGTAGCGTCAGTTTTACAGGCGAGTTCTTGACGTCTGTATTGATGAGTCGTTGAGCGGATGCCGGTATGAAAAGAGTTGCGCTAATAACAAGCGCAAGCAGGAGATTACGAGTATGAATTCTTCGCATGATTTGTCATTCTCCTAAAATCACGGTAAAGCTTCCGGCATGTAGTCGATGATGACGTTGCTCTCACGATCCACCAGCAACATATTTCGTCCCACAAATCGGTACCTGACTTCTTTGGGCAACTGGGGCAGTTTTGCGAGCAGCGTCGCGGGCATTTCCGAGAACTCGGCTGTCTGCGCGTATGGATGATTCACTCGCAGGACAACGCCTTGTGTTTCAGTTTCAAAGATCGTTTCGCGCAACTGTTGACGATCCTTTCCCTGAAACTCGATTTTTAACGTGCGCCGAATGTAGTCAGCGGTTTCGGGTCGAAATAGCTCGCCTCGTTTTGCACCGGCACGCGCTGAGCGCAGTGATTGTTCGAGAGCGGTGCGATAAGCGTGAATTTGTTCGGGTGTGCTGTCTTTCGAGAGCTTTGGCGCGTTCTCTTTGACCTTGTTGCGAAGGTCGACGTATTCCTTAACCTGTTTTTCGAAAGTTTGAATCGTAGTTTTGTCCGCAGCTGAAATGACGGCCGGTGGCGCCAGGGCTTGATTGTTCTGCGCAACGGCTGAAGTGGAGAGAAGCGCGCACACTACGACGCATAGATATTTACAACATTTCTGCAATTTCATATTTCTTGAAAACGCAAGGAAGGTGCCAGCTATTATGGGCAGTAAAACAGCATGCGGTTGAGACAACCATGCGCCCTGTTTTCATTCTGTTTGTACCAAGTTCGTTCAGTATTAGACAGGATGAACAAGATTTCAGGATTTACATGATTCGAATCCTGTTAATCCTGAAATCTTGTTCATCCTGTCTCCACTCAACAAACGGGACCGGCGCTCACGTCATAATCAACATTCGTGTCGCCCATGCGACTCTTTTCTTTCGCAAGGCGCTCAAGCACGTCCGTCAAGGCCCGCAAATCTATCGGCTTCGTGAGGTGTGAATAGAACCCTGCGGCGCGTGCGCGTTCGATATCGTCGCTGCGCCCGAAACCCGTGATCGCGACGACGGGAACATCCTGTCGCCCATCAATCTTTCGCAGTCGCGCGAGAAACTCAAATCCATCCATCTCCGGCATCGAAATGTCGGAAAGAATCACATCGAACTCATTCTCACTCGCGATTCGCAAAGCATCGACGCCATTCGTCACCGTCACCACGTGTGCTCCTGCAAGTTTCAGCAGTTCCGCCATCATCGCGATCGAGTCTTCAGAGTCATCAAGGACCAGAAAACTGCTCTGCGAAAACACATTGAGTTCGGGAGCCACCGGCGCGGAAACGGCGAGCGACGCTGTTTCACGGAGCAGCGGCAGACGCACAGTGAACTGCGAGCCTTTGTTTGGTCCATTCGACTCAGCACTGATCGTTCCACCGTGAAGTTGAACAAGTTGCCGCACGAGTGCGAGACCGATTCCCATTCCACCATGCCGGCGGCGATTACTGCCATCCGCCTGACGAAACATCTCAAAGACATGAGGCAAAAAAGCCGGATCGATGCCCTGCCCTGTATCCGTAACAACGAACGCCGCTCGATCACCCTCATGGTTCAAACTAATCTCAATGCTGCCGCCTGACGGCGTAAACTTCACTGCATTATTCAGAATGTTCCACGCGATTTGCTGTAAACGCAGTCGATCTCCTTCGACGAGCAAAAGCTGTTCGTTCGCATGAAGACGAATCTCAACTCCCTTTGTGGCGGCGTCTGTACGTACAGTCTCAACGGCGTTATCAATGATCGCAGGCAGTGAAACAGTTTCCTGGTTCAACGAAATCTTGCCTCGTTGCAGACGCGACAAATCGAGCAAATCGTTTATCAACTGCGACTGCGACTGAGCGTTTCGTCGCAACGCTTCTCCCATCTGGACGAGCCGCGGCGACTGTTCGATCTCCTTCATGCGCAACAAGAGTTCCGAATATCCAAGAATGACGTTTAAAGGATTGCGCAACTCGTGCGATAACGTCGCCAGAAATTCATCCTTGAGTTGATTGGCTTTCTCAGCCGCGTCGCGTGCTTCCTCGACACTCTGCAGCAAGCGCTCACGTTCGGTTTCGGCGCGCAATTTTCCAATCGCGGTCCAGGTGCGCTCGGCAACAGTTTGCAACAGCGATACTTCTGCCTTCGTCCATTCTCGCGGCTGATCGACACTCGCCCATAACGACGCTACCCAGCGCCCTTCGCGCATCAACGGAACGGCAACATACGCACGCTCGCCGGTCGGCTCATAACTTCTGTGATACTCGGCGGCCGTCCGAGGATCAGTTTTCGAATCGTTGTTGACGACTGTCTTTCCCTGTTGCATTTGAAGTGAAGTGATGCTGCTGTACTCAGAAATCCGATGCTCGCCGGCAACCGAGGGAAGACCGTCGCAGTAATCGCGATGAACAATCTCGAGATCGCGTTCGACGTCAGTCTCATTGAACAAACAGCGACGCACGTCGAGATGAATGCCGATTTGCTCAGCCACCGCATACGACAACTCATACTCATCGCGCAGCGTTCGAATCAACTCACTAACCCGGAAGAGTACGTCGAGACGGTTCTCCGCGCGTCGTTGTGCGAGGTCGACACGACGTCGCTCCCTGTCGCTGCGGTTGAGCGACAGTGCCGTTAACCAGATCAAAATGCCAAGGAGCAGCAGTATTGACAAGACAAACGCGGCAGTCGCAAAGCCCTGACTGATCCAGCCTGACGACCGAGCGATAGTTCGAATCCAGCCCAGGAGGATCACCACCAGGAAAGCCGGTATCATGCGACGCGCAACTATAGATCCGGGACTGTTTCCCAAAAGCGCAGCGACCGGATCGCGGTCAGGACGTGCAAGCAGAATGGCGCCGCACAGACTTAAGAATGCAAAGACGGTGTGAATGGCGATAGTGAAATAGCGCGCAAGAGGTTCGGGTTTCTCAATTCCATAGAAGTAGTAAAGAAAAACCAGCAGAGTAATGGTTACAATTGCCAGTATGGAAATCGTCGAAAGGCGAAACCATTTGCGCGATCGTGCGTCGAGGAACAAAAGCGCGATGCCGAGCAAGGTGAAGTTGAGCGAGGCGGCCACACCCATGCGACCCGGAAAGGACTCACCCGCTTCAGCCGCGGATTCGCGGAAGAGCAGCTGATCGAGACCGGAGTTCCAACCAAGAATGTGCTCACTCAAAGTGATCAATCCAACAGCCCCCACGATAACAGCAAGCAGAATCACTATCCTGCGTTTGAGTAGCGACGCGGAACTGTCCTGAATGAGAAAAACACAACTTGACACAAGCATGAGACAAACGGCGGTGTTTGCCTTCATCGTTACTAATGTGGGATGAATTCGTTTGAGCACCGCGACGTTGAAAATCCAGCCCAACAACGCCGCACCACCGATACAAAACGCCAGTACCGCCAGCGCTATAGAAAACGCCCGGTAATGTTTGAGGTTTCGCGGATCTCCGAATGAATAGTCGGGCATTGAATGCATAAACTGATTCAGCGCCGAGGGAAGACAGCTTAGCGATTGGTTTCAGATTCAGGGGGTTCTGTGAGTCTATCCTGCCGTGCACCGTTCGACAAGCCGGCTGTTTTTGCTTTGAAGATGACGAAGAGATAGTAGTACGACGGAAATAACAGAACCGCGCCGGCGACGAGGGGCGCCGAACAATAGTTTAAGCGTGATGGCCGGTGCGGCCGCGGAAACGATGGTGATGTCTGGTTCAACCAGGTGTGGGCCACCTGCGAACGTGCCGCCAAAAGGTCATCCATAGCCACAAAAAAGCACAAAAGGCACAAAAAGCACAAATGAGAGAAATCTCATTTAGTCTTCATTTTTGTGCCTTCTGTGCTTTCTTGTGGCTAATGTTCGAGGTGATATGGCACGCTGGTCACGATCACGCCCTTCTTGAAGAGTAGCGAACCCTTCAACAGCAGTGAGCTTTGATTGTGGAGCACGTGTTGCCACCAGCGTGCGGGGATGAATTCGGGAAGGACCACTGTGATGATCGTGTCTGAATTCTCTCGAGCGAGACGGCCGATATGTCGTAACAACGGGCGCGTCAGTTCACGATACGGCGACGGCAATACTACGAGTTGCACACCGGCGCCCCAACGTTCCCATTTGTCCTTCAGACTCGCAGTCGCCTCCTCTTCGAAGTCGACATAGACAGCCTGCACTCTGTCAGACGCGATCGAACGTGCATACTGAAGCGCCGAAACAACGCCCCGGTGGATCCCTGAAATGGGAACGATGACAGTGTGCTTAATCGGTCGTAACTGCTCCAATCCTTCGGTTGTAAGTTGCATTGCGACCATTAAGTAGTGCTTGTGAATTGATTTGAAGAGCAGCACGAGCAGTGGAATCACAACGACAACAATCC
>DASTVU010000242.1:0-4225 GCA_035758935.1 Pyrinomonadaceae bacterium
CGTAAATTGTCAAAAACCGGTTCCACTTTGAGGAGAGTGAGATATGGATGACGTTCCTGATAAGCTTTTTCCAACCACGCAAACGCGTGGTCTTTCTCTCCCAAACCGGAATAGATAACGGCGATGAAATAAGCCGATACATACTTTTGCTTCGATTGAATCTGCAACTCGTCGATGATCTGTTGCCCCTCGCCACGCCTTCCTGCTACAGCATAAGCATATCCGAGCGTTGCTTTCATTCGCACATTACCTTCAGAAAGAGCGATAGCCTTGTTTATGTTTGCAATGGCCTCGTTAGGCATCCCTTTTCCCAAGTATGCCTGCCCAATCCAGAGGTATGCCCAGGAGTAATTCGGGTCTAACTCCAACGCTTTTCGGTAATGCCCGATTGCCTGGTCATATTGCCGCGCGAAATAATAAGGATAGCCAACATTGGCCGTTGCAGTCGGGGATAATGGATCAAGCTCCCGACAAAGCTTTCTTTCAACAATGGCCTTATCAAATCGTTCCATTGATTGAAAGTACGAGCCATAGCCACAGTGGGCTGAGGCATCATTGGGATTGAGCTCAATAGCTCGATTGAATTCTTGTTCAGCCGCCAACCAATTCCACTCATACGAGTAGTAATAATCTGCGAGCGCGGTGTGTGCGTCGGCAAGGGTTTCGTCAATTTGAAGAGCTTTCGTAAGCGCTACCTTGCCTTTCGGAAAAGTCTCGTGCGGGGGAAGAAATCCCCAAACGTGACCAAGAGTCATGTATGATCTGGCCAAACCGACATAAGCCAGAGCAAAGTTCGGGTCTTTTTCAATCGCCTGTTGTTGGTAATGGATGCTCTTAGCCAGGCCCTCCTCCGTAACCTGTCCGCCGGCAAAAAAGCGGCCCTTCAGATAAAGCTCATAGGCTTCTGTGTTCTCCGTATAACGCCTGGCTACACGGCTCTCATCTACGGCGGACAGTTTCGCTTGCAGTTTCTTGGCAACATCACGGGCGATGTCGCTTTGCAATGAAACGAGGTCTGCATGTCTGCGATTGTATTGCTCGGTCCAAATTACGTTTTCAGTTCTGGTATTCACAAGTTCCAAACTTAGCGTTAATTGGTCGCCGCGTTGCACGACGCGTCCGTTTAAAACCGCCTGTACACCAAGTTCCGTCCCCACTTGACGCGGGTCAATGTTCTTGCCTTTGTAGCGAAAGACCGCGCTACGGGCCTTGACGTTAAGTTTTGGTATCTGCGACAAACTGCTGATAAGCACCTCAGTCATACCATCGGACAAGTAATCCGTATCGGCGTTGCCGCTTTCATTGACGAAAGGCATCACCGCAATTGATTCAATCGTTGAATCCTGCGAACTGTAAAACCAATAACCGAGACCTATTGCTGCGAGCATCAAAACCGCTACACCCGCAGCGAAGTCGACTTTGTGTTTTTTGAGCTCGCCCAAAACATACTTGATAGTTGAAACAGCGCGCGTCGGGTCTCGGGTTGCTGCGCTGCCGGTTTTCGTTTCTGAGACCGCGTTTCTGTCTGTCGCTGCGGTGGGTTCACGCCCAAATGTTGCGGCAAGCTCCAAATCCTGTTTGAGATTCTTGAGGTCGATCAGCAAATCTTTCACTGTTTGATAACGCTCTTCAGTATTCTTATGCAATGTCTTCCTGATGATGCGTTGCAGTTCTCCAGGTGTGTCTTCATGGAGCAGCGGAGGTTCGCTTTTAAGAATCGCAGCAATTGTGTCGCTAACTGTTTCGCCCAGAAACGGTAAGTGTGCGTTCACCATTTCGTAAAGCACAACGCCCAAACTCCAAACATCGGTGCGAGCGTCAACCGGTTTACCTCTGGCCTGTTCCGGCGACATATAAGCGACCGTCCCGATAATCATTCCCGGATTAGTATTCACCTGAGCGCGTGTTGCAGCTTCGGTGTCTATCTCTGCAGCTTTGCTTTCCGTCGATTTCGCTAATCCGAAGTCCAGCACTTTCACCAACCCGTCTTCACGCACCATCACGTTTTCCGGCTTTATATCTCTGTGCACAATCCGGCTGCGGTGAGCGGCATCCAAAGCGGTGGCGATTTGTGTGGCGATATTGAGCGTTTCATTAATCTCAAGGCGCCTCATTTTCAATCGGCGGCGGAGTGTCTCGCCTTCAATGAACTCCATAGCGATGAAGTGCATATCACCGTCCGCTCCTACTTCGTAAATGGTAATGATGTTCGGGTGATTGAGTGCCGAAGCCGCTTGCGCTTCCTGCTCGAAGCGCTGCAAGCGATCGCGGTTGTTAACCACCTCGGGTGAAAGAATTTTGAGGGCTACTTTGCGATTTAGGCGCGTGTCGGAAGCCAGGTAGACCTGGCCCATCCCGCCCGACGCTATCTTCGATATAATCCGGTAACGCGAAATTTTCGCGTTGGCGGTCACCATTCGTTTAATCCCCGAAACCAGTGCGGCAGAAGGCACGCGCATCATCAAGCGCGCCATCGCGGCTCTTAGAGCAGCGTTTCATTTCACCTATTTGAGTAATGAGAGTACCAGAAGTAACCTGAAATGTTACGGCTGTAAGAGCCAGAAGATAGAAACAGCCAGATCACAATCGCACAATAGCGCGGGTGGTGAGGATCGAGCCGATCCGGCTCCAACCCGGAATGCTTTTGGACGCCAAGCTTCTAGCCAAGGTCATTCCCATTTTCGCCGAGGGTCCAATAAGGATCCACTAAGCTAGACCGCTTCCCTTGATTGACAACTTTCATCTGACGTCGCGGGTGATTAGCGAGGGGAAGAAGGGCGTTGGGTTGGCAGGGCATATACTAGAAGACTATTCCGAAACTGCGAACTATACCGCGCTGAGGAGTGAGCGATGAGCCCTGTGGAAACTGTTCTCGATTTCATGAACCGCATCAATCAACGTAACGCCGAAAAGCTGGCTGCGTTGATGACAGAAGATCACGCGTTTGTCGACTCGCTGGGCCAGACCGTGCGTGGCCGGGAGAAGATGCGCGCTGGCTGGCAAGGATACTTCGATTTTTGTCCGGATTACTGGATTTCCCACGAGGAGATGCTTCCAGCCGGGAACAGGGTCGCAGTCTTCGGCGCGGCGGGCGGTACGATCGCCGCCAATGGAAAGCTTCCGCCCGAGAACAAATGGCGTACCCCGGCGGCGTGGCTGGCAGTCGTGCAGAATGGTCTGGTGAAGGAGTGGCGCGTCTATGCCGACAACAAGCCGGTTTATGACATCTTGGCGAAATCCAAAATCGCGCCGCCTCGATAACGCTGGAATACAGGCCAGCGTAGACGCAAGCGGGCAGCAGGAGTTCGCCTTGTTTTGCATCCAATTTCCATGCTCCTTGATGTTACCTGACTCATAAACGGAGTCTCCGACACGGAACGCATTTAGGACGCGACTCTTACTCAATTGGTAAGTGAGAGAGTGAAAGTCACTGCGGTTTCATGATGTTCGGAGATCTCTCGCGAAAGCTTGCATGTAAGCCGCTGGAGTGTAGTGCGAATCGACACGCACTAAAGGCGACCCACAGTTCAGAAAGCCAACCGCAAGCCTAATTGAATCTGTCTCGAGGAACCGACTGTCGACCGGATGCGGCCAAAGGTTGGGAGTGGTGCTTCGTTGTCTGAGGCGCCGCCGAATGCCGTCAATGCAGGAGGTGAAAAGTTCGCCCGGTTGAAGAGATTGAAGGCCTCAACTCGAATCTGCAAGGTGCCTGCTTCTCCGAGACGCGTCACTCCAATATTCTTGCTCGCCGAAAGATCGAAGCTGCGGTAATTCGGACCGATAAACGCGCCGCGTCCTGTATTGCCCAAGGTTCCAGCCGGCGGCAACCTAAATGCCGCCGGGTCGAAATACTGGTCCGGCCCTCCAAGCACAGCAGATTCATACGTGAAGCCTGGAGCTATCGACGACCGATCACGACCTATGCCAGGCCCAAGCGACGGCTGCCACAGCGATCGCGATCGGTTTGCCTGAACGAATACCGTCAACGGGTTTCCACTACGGACGTTATTTATTCCCGCAAGTTGCCACCCATCGAGCAAACTTTTCTTGAGCCCCTTCAGATTTCGCGCAAAAGGCAGGCTCCAGGTGAAATTCACAACCCAGTTGTGCTTTGCGTGATAGTCCGCGAGACCTTTGTTGTAGTTCAGAGTGGGAAACTCCGGAAAGGCCGTGGTGGTTCCATTCGTCGCGTCAGAGAAGAACGTCGATGCCTGAGTCGTATCGA
>DASTVU010000243.1:0-7796 GCA_035758935.1 Pyrinomonadaceae bacterium
ACCAACCCCAGCCCACCAACCAGTCCCGCACACAGATCCGAGACGATGTCGCCGTAAAGATTCTCAAGCAGCATTATGTCAAACTGTTCCGGCCGCATCACGAGCTGCATACACGCGTTATCGACTATCTTGTCGTCAGCAATGATCTCCGGATAATCAACGCTGACTTTGCGGAAACAGTCGAGAAACAGACCATCCGAAAGCTTCATGATGTTGGCCTTGTGAACGGCCGTCACCTTCTTCCTTGATTCAGCCTTCGCGTGCTCGAACGCAAAACGCGCAATGCGCGTCGAAGCCTTTTCGGTGATGATCTTCAAACTCTCAACGACACCCGGCACCACCACATGTTCCAATCCCGCGTACAAACTCTCCGTATTCTCGCGCACGACGATGAGATCAAGTTCCGGATAGCGACACGGCACGTTTGGCAACGCACGCACAGGTCGCAGATTCGCATAAAGATCTAATGTCTTACGGAGTCCCACGTTGACTGACGTGAAGCCTTTGCCAACGGGAGTTGTGATTGGTCCTTTGAGTGCGACCTTGTTGCGGATAATCGAATCGAGCAATTCTTTCGGCAGTGTTTCGCCGAACTTTTCGAGCGCCTGAGCACCTGCGTAATGAGTTTCCCATTGAATTTCAACGCCCGACGCTTCGATGATTCTCACTACGTTGGAAGCTACTTCGGGACCAATGCCGTCGCCTGGAATCAGTGTGATAGGATGCATGGTTCGATAGTAACCAAATGGCCTATAGCAAAGGAAGTGCAGACGTCGTCATCATTGGTGGCGGCGTTATTGGTTTGGCGATCGCGCGTGGGCTGGCGCTGCGCGGCGTGCGTGATGTTTGTCTGATCGAACGAGCAACACTCGGAACCGAAGCATCGTTTGCTGCCGCCGGCATGCTGTTGCCACAGGTTGAAGCCGACGCTGAAGACGACTTTTTCAAACTCGCCTGCCGCAGCCGCGATCTTTATCCATCGTTTGCCGCAGCATTGCGAGAAGAGACAGGCGTCGACGTCGAGCTCGACACCACGGGAACACTCTACCTCGCACTCAACGAACACGATTACGAAGAGATCGAAAAAAGGTACCGTTGGCAGGCGCAGTCGGGTCTTGCTGTCGAGTTGCTAAACGGAGCGGCCGCGCGTGAACTTGAACCCTGCATCTCTGAATCAGTGTTCGGTGCGCTGCGATTTCCAAACGACATTCAAGTTGAGAATCGAAGGCTCCTTTCAGCACTCGCGAACAGTGTGCATAGCCTCGGGATCGATGTTCTAACTGAAACGACTGTCGAGTCGCTAACGATCGAGCGGAACCGCGTCAACGGCGTCCAAACAAGTCGCGGCCTGATCCGTTGTAAATCGATCGTCATCGCAGCCGGAACCTGGTCAAGTCTTCTTCTGCGTTCATCCGTGTTACCGGATCCTGCGATTCAACCAGTGCGCGGCCAGATGATCTGTCTTTAGTCAAAACCGCAATTGACGCGCCACGTGCTCTACAGTCCGCGAGGCTACCTTGTTCCGCGTCAGGATGGGCGTCTACTGGCTGGCTCGACAAGCGAGAATGCAGGCTTCGCGAAACGCGTAACTGCCGGCGGAGTAAGCTCGATACTGCGAAATACACTCGAGATTTCACCTGCAATCGCAACCTTGCCCGTCGTCGATACCTGGGCGGGACTGCGGCCGCGGCCCGCTGACGGTTTGCCAGTGCTGGGTGCTTGTGGTGAAATTGACGGCGTAATTTATGCAACCGGGCATTACCGAAACGGAATCCTACTCGCGCCTTTGACTGCGGAGTTGATTACCGAAGCAGTCGTGACAGGCGTGACTTCGCCGTTACTGGCTCCTTTTAGTCCTGATCGTTTTAGCTCGCAACCCGTTTTACGATGAACCTGAGAGTTTTAATCCTTGTCCTTTTGGCTTCCGTGGCGATCTTCACTGAGGGCTTTGCGCAGGGTCTCGCACCGACCGGCAAGTCGGATTCGACAGACGACAAACGTTCATCTCAGTCACTCTACGAAGATGCAAACGGATATCTGGGAAGAAGATACCAGGAATTCAACAAGCAAAAACTGCCTTACGATCCGAAGCTCGAAGCGCAAACCAGGAAAGAGCAGAAAGATCTCGCCGTCAAAAACGCGGCGATTATCCAGTCGCGCTCATCTCTAAAAGCCGACGACCTTTATTACCTCGGCATGCTTCATCATCTTGCCGGTGATGCCGACGCCGCACTGACCGCGATGCGTAAGTTGTTGCAGGACGATCCTGACGGTCAAAAGGCACAAGCGGCTCGTAATGTCGTGGTCCTGTATGCAGTCAAGAAAGATCTACTTCCGGAAGCGAACGCAGTAGTCGAAGCATACGGTCGTCATCAGCCACAAAGCGCAGACGATCGTTATCGCATGGAACTCCTGATCACAGACGCTTACCTGCGCGCGAAGGATTACGCGTCAATGACGACGCACGCGAAGCAAATGCTCGCGGCGTCGAAGAAGTATATTGAAACAAATAAAGATGAAGTCTTCCGGCGCGATGAGATGCTGTTAAAGTCGACAGTGCTTCTGGCAGACTCGTATCTCAAAACGAACCAGAAGGACATGGCTGCTGCGGCACTGACTGACCTGCGACGTCTCGCGATTCAGTTGCCTTCGGCGAGTCTCTACAAAGATGCGACGTTACGCCTGATCCGAGTCAATCCGGCTCTGGATGTGGACCAGCTTTTCGACGATAGTTTGGTTTCGTCGAACACGCCGTTGCCGGAACTTGAGGCGGATGAGTGGGTCGAACAGCAGCCGGTAAAACTGAGCGATCTGCGCGGGCAGGTGGTGCTGATCGACTTTTGGGCGCCATGGTGTGGTCCATGTCGATATACATTGCCGCAATTGTCGCGGTGGCATAGCGCATTCAAGAGCAAAGGGCTCGTGATCCTGGGCGTGACGAAGTACTATGGACACGGCGATCAGCAGGTAATGTCACCAGCCGAAGAGCTCGTTTATCTGCGCAATTTCCGTACGCGGAACCGGTTGCCCTATGGATTTTTGATTTCGGATTCGAACAAGAATGAGTTCCGTTATGGAGTGTTTTCGATTCCGACCTCGTTTCTGATCGATCGCAAAGGCGTTGTGCGTTACATCTCGCTGGGTGCGAGCGAAGAAGAGATTCAAAACTTGGGTGAATTGATAAAGAAACTGGTAGAAGAGAAATAAAACATTGCCAATTTCCGATTGCCAATTGCCAATTTTGGTTGGTGTTGGCTCAAATAAATCGGCAATTGGCAATTGGAAATCGGCAATAAGAAAATGGAAGATCAGGGTATTACATTATTTCGGATTGGGATCTCGTTTGCGGCGGGAATACTTTCGTTCCTCTCGCCGTGCGTACTGCCGCTCGTGCCGGGTTACATCTCGCTGATTTCCGGTGTCAGTATCGACGGGCTGAAAGAGGGAACCAGCAACAAGCGCGCTGTCATCGTCAATTCGCTGGCGTTCAATGCGGGTTTGTCGGTCATCTTTCTGATTCTTGGTACGACTGCGGGATTGGTTGGATCTGCGATTACGAGCAATCCGTGGGTGCGAATTATCGGCGGTCTCGTAATTATCGCGTTTGGTTTGCAACTGATCGGCCTGCTCAAGATTTCAGCACTTTACAAAGACACACGCTTCTTCTCAGACGATAAACCGCGCGGCATTCTTGGTTCGGCTGCGTTAGGCATTGCATTCGCGGCGGGTTGGACTCCATGCATTGGTCCAATACTCGGCGGCATCATCGGACTCGCAGCCACCAGCGGCGGTTGGCGCAGCGGTCTCGTGCTTTCGGCGTTTTACTCTGCCGGACTGGCTGTTCCGTTTCTTCTGACGGGACTCGGCATCAATCAGTTTCTGAGTTTTTATAAAAACTTCCGCAGACACCTGCACAAGGTTGAGGTTCTTTCGGGTGTCGTGTTGATTGTGGTGGGACTGCTCGTGATGAGCGGTCAGTCGACGGTGCTGGCTACTTCAAAGTTTATGGCCTGGTTTCCGAATCTTGAAGGTTGGCTGAAGCTCGACACTAAACCAGAAGCACCGGCCCCACCTGCAACCACAAAGTTTGACCCGCTGCCCGACGTCGAGTTTCAAACACTCGCCGGCCAGCCGTTTCGTCTTAAACAACTCCAGGGCCAGGTCGTGCTGCTGAATTTCTGGGCCACCTACTGCATTCCCTGTCGCGAAGAGATTCCCGCGCTGAACGCGTTGCAGAATGAACTCAAGCCGCAGGGACTGGCGATCGTTGGCGCCTCGCTCGACGACACCATCGATGGTGTCAACGCCTACCAGCAGGAAGTCGCAAAGTTTGACTATCAGGTCTTGCTTGGGGGTGGGGATGCAAAGGTAAAATTCGAGCAGTCAGTGTTGCCGACAACGTACCTGATCGATCGCCAGGGCCGGATTCGTCAAAAGGTAATTGGCGCCCGTGACAAAGGTGCGTGGGAAGCCCTGGTCAAGCCGTTGCTGGCTGAAACGCCTGTAACCGCGAGCACCGCTAATTAAACCGGAAGGAGTTCGGGGGAGTAGTACCATGAAGAAACTCTCAATTGTCCTCGCTGTTCTTGCATTCGTTATTACACCGGCTGTTGCGCGAGCGCAGTCACACGAGTACTCGCCGCTGACTGAACAGACAGTGAACTACAAGAATTGGACTCTCCCGAATCTCACCACAGACCAAAAGGAAGATCTACGCAAACTGATCGCGGGCAAGAAGCTGGTGATGATTGTTTACTTCGCCCCATGGTGCGGCAACTGGCGCTTCGAAGCTCCGATTGCGTTGAAGTTGTACGAGAAATACAAAGCTCAGGGTTTCCAGGTTGTGGGCGTGAGTGAATACGCAATGCGCGACGAAGTGAAAAATTACTTCGGTAAAGATGGTCCACCGTATCCCGTCGTCACCGAATCGGAATCACGCGAAGACAAGCAGAAGACGCCGCACTATCAGTACCGGCAGCTCACCGGTGACAAACGAAACTGGGGTTCGCCGTGGAACATCTTCCTCGAGCCAGCCAAGCTCAATAATAAAGGTGATGTGCTGACGGAAAAGGCGTTCGTAGTAAACGGTGAACTGATCGAAGACGAAGTTGATAAGTTCATCGCCTCAAAAGTAGGTGCGGCAACCGCGACAGTGATCGAGCCGTGTAAAAATTGATCTTTGTAGGCTTGGTACTTAGTACTTGGTGCTTTGTTTTGGCCGTTAAAGTTCAAAAGAGGAATCGCGAATAAAGTACAAAGCACTAAGTACCAGGCACAAAGAAAAATGAAGCTCCGCATCCTTTATCACGGTCACTGCTTCGACGGGGTCGCTTCCGCGGCTACCTTCACACGCTTCTACAAGGAACGCATCCATCCCGAAGCCGAAGTCAAATACACTGGTCTCCTGCACCGGCCCGGCAACTTGTTTGACCTCGCGATGTTTGACTCAGACGAGAATGCCATTGTCGACTTCAAATACGCAGCTTCCGAGAAACTGACGTGGTGGTTCGATCATCACGAGTCGGCGTTTCTAACGCCCGAAGACGAAGCACACTTTCGCGCCGACAGGTCAGGCAAGAAGTTTCTCGACGCGACGAGAAAATCCTGCACAGAGTTTATTGCCGACGTTGCACACGAGCGTTTCGGATTCAATCCGGAACCGATCAAGACTTTGGTCCACTGGGCTCACGTTATCGACGGCGCGCTTTACGAGTCGCCCGCGCAGTGTGTTGAGTTGAAAGACCCCGCACTGCAACTGATGCAGGTGATCGAAGCCGATCCGGACGATTCATTCATCGAACAAATCATTCGTGAGCTCACCGTTCGCTCGCTCGAAGAAGTGGCAACGAATGCGGAAGTACAACGTCGTTTCCAACCGATTCTCAAGCAACATCTGGAAACGCTCGAAACAGTTCGAAAGAAAGCGAAGAGCGCAAACGGCGTGGTCCAGTTTGATTTGATTGACGAAGGTTACGAGGGCTTCAACAAGTTCATTCCTTATTACCTGCATCCTGAGGCGACTTATTCCGTCGCGCTCACGCGCGGAGCGCAGCGTACGAAGATCTCGGTAGGCTCGAATCCATGGGCGCCGGTGCCACGCACGCACAACATCGCCAAGATTTGTGAGCGTTACGGTGGCGGCGGTCACGCCGTAGTCGGCGCGGTTTCGTTCAAGCCGGAAGAAGTTGAAGAAGCGCGCACTGCAGTGAGAGAAATAGTGGCCGAGCTTTCAGTGCGTTGAGAAGGTCTTATCCACAGATTACGCTGATTCTGGCTTTAACCCTCAGTCTGTTTACCGCCTCACTTGCTCAAACGGCGCAACCCGCCAAAAGAAAAAAGCTCAAAGACTTTGGTTCAAGTATCAAACGACTGAAGTGGAATCCTGAGAAGAATGCGACAACGGAGTTACCTGCGCAGGGTGCGAAAGCGAATTCCGACGAGGATGACGTCATTCGCGTCGATACGTCGCTCGTGACTTGTGAATTGCTGGTTGTCGATCAACACGGCAAGAGCGTCGCGGGTTTGACCGCAGACAACTTTTCAATTGCTGAAGACGACACGCCGCAAACAGTCGGACATTTTCTGCTCGGTGACAACATCAGTGTTCCGCGCACAATCGTTTTGATCATCGACTACAGCGGTAGCCAGAAGCCGTATCTGAGTAATAGTGTGGCGGCAGCGAAAGTTCTGGTGGATAAGCTTGGCCCAAAAGACTTGATGGCGATCGTCACGGACGACGTCGAGTTGATTCACGATTTCACGTCAGACAAGAACAAGCTGAAGAAAAAGCTCGATTGGTTGGAGCGGCAAACGGAAGTCAATTTCGTCACTCTGGGCCCTTTCAGCTTGAGTCGTCCACAGTTTGGTCGCAGTAAGCAGTACAGTGCGCTGATGGCCACTCTGAACGAAGCATTTGAAGAGACTGATGTGCGGCCAATTATTATCTTTCAGACGGACGGTGACGAAGCGCTCTCTTTGCGCAATCCGGTGGTGACGGTGACTGTGCCGGAAGGTTTGGAGGGAGAAGAGCTGGAGAGAGCGCAAGGAAATCTCGAATACTACAAGCAAAGCATCGCGAAGAACCTGACCGAGTTCAGTCTTGACGATCTTTATCGAGCGGTCGAGCGCTCGCGGGCGACTGTCTACACCGTCATTCCCGGACTTAAGCTGCTGGGTTTGACGCCTGAACAGCAGGTGGAGATGACGTGGATTGAAACACAACGTCAACTCTCTGAATTGCTTGGTCGGTTGCCGGCCGATCGAAAACGAACGTTGGAAGAACGCTGGAAGAAACGAATGCAGAACTACGAATTTATCAACCTGAAAGCGAGAGTTGAGAGGACGGCGAAGATGCAGTCAGCGCTCGCGGGTGTGGCGCCGCTGACAGGTGGATGGACGGAGTTCCTTCAAAAACCGGAAGAGGCTGAGGCGATCTACTCACGCATTTTTTCTGATATCAACCAGCGTTACATCGTAGGCTATTATCCAACCAACAAAGAGCGTGATGGGAAGCGGCGCAGGATCGATTTCGCGGTGAAGGGTCATCCGGAGTATCAAATCTACGGGCGCCGCTCTTACTTCGCGCCAAGCCAGTGAACGCCTCCTTGGAGTGCGGTGCCTTGGCACCGCTTTGGTACCAAAGCGCCAACAAGTTGGCGCACTCCAAGGAGACCTCAAAATTCTTGCCCAATCTTGATCCAACCTTGCTATTATTGCCGCGCCTCTCCCTGAGCACTCTGAAATGCTTAAAAACTGCTTTCTCGGATTTATCGTTCTACTGGTCTACCTTCCCTTGA
>DASTVU010000244.1:0-8178 GCA_035758935.1 Pyrinomonadaceae bacterium
ATCACCTGAAACCCGTCAAAAGCCTGCGTGCCCCACTTCAGAAACTGGTAACGCGACCGATTGCGTCGGAACTCCATCTCCATATTCTTTTCAAACGCATCGCGCGTGCTCGAGAAGTCGACCTGGACCGAGTGGTCTATCACCAGATCAACAGGCACGAGCGGCTCGATGAGTCCCGTATTTTTTCCCAGCCGCGCACATGCAGAACGCATCGCAGCGAGATCAACTAGTAACGGAACGCCAGTGAAGTCCTGGAGCAACACACGTGCGACAACGAACGGGATTTCCTCGACGCGTTTACCGTTGGCTTGCCAGTTAGCGAGATCGCGGACGTCGTCTTCCGTGATCCTTTCGCCGTCGTAATTTCGCAACACCGATTCGAGAACAACACGCAAACTGTGTGGCAATCGCGAAATGGGGCCGATGCCGTTCTTTTCGAGTTGTGGGAGTGAATAAAACTGTCCAATCGGGCCGGAATCGGAAGAAAAGGTTTGCAAAGAATCAAACAGGCTTTCTGGCATAGTGATGCTCAAACTCTTTCCTGAAAAGTTATGTTTTGCAGGGTGTTGTGGTTCAAATTGCAGTGTAAAGTTTGGCTTAAGGATCGTCAACCACTGCGGAAGATCTCACGCAAAGACGCAAAGCTGCAAAGAAAATGTATGATTACTTTGCAGCTTTGCACCTTTGCGTGAGATCCTTTTTTGGTTATAGTCTTCACTTAACTGCGAACAAGGTAAGGAGACCTGTATGGCTAAGAAACGCGCCGACGATTTCGAGTATTTGGCAAATGATCCCAATTACGTGCCCGACCCTGAGATCGAAGAGTTTATGGAGCAGGAGATCTCTCGCGCGCCGAAAGACCCGGAACACCTGGCCCATCGATTGCGCAACAATACCGCCGCTTCGCCGCGCGATGCGGGTGGCGATCTCGATGCAGTGTGGGAGGACGTGAATGACAGCGGGTCCGAGACAGTCGCGGGTGATAACCCAACTCCAGATCAGTCGCTGGTCGAGGAAAATGCGTCGGCGATGGGCGTTAGCTATGAAGACAACGAGGAGCTGGAGTTTATCGACAAGATCGAGAAGCGTGATCGCGAGCGATACGAGCTCGACGAGAACTCAAAAGCGTCGGAAAACTCGATCTAAAACGTTTTGCGGCTATCGAGCAGTATTGTCACCGGACCATCATTGACCAGTTCAACCAGCATCATCTTGCGGAAGCTGCCAGTTTCAACTCGCCCGAGCAGCTTGCGACTGCTCTCAACAAAATAGTCATACAAAGGTTCGGCGATCTCTGGAGCGGCGGCGTCGCTCCATGAAGGTCGCAGACCGCGTCGAACGTCGCCGTACAAGGTGAACTGAGAGACGATCAGCAGACCACCGTCGATATCCTTTAGCGAACGATTCATCTTGCCGTCAGCATCATCAAATATTCGCAGTGCGGCGATCTTCGGAACGAGATAGTCAGCGTCGTCCTTCGTATCATCACGCGCAATACCCAACAAAACGACGAGACCGTTTCCGATCTCGCCGACAATCTCTTCGTCAATCGTGACGCTCGCACGCGTCACTCGCTGAACTACAGCTCGCATGTCAGGGCCTATCCCGGAAATGGTAAACAATGGCTCCAGTTACCTTGATGGGCTGCCCGTACAATAAGGTTGGAGTAAAACGTGCTTTCATTGCGGAGTTGACGGCCGCCTCGGAAAGGAACGGAGGTCCCTGACATAAATCCCGAGCGCCGAAGACCTTCCCTTCTTCATTGATTTCCACGCGAATCACCACTGTTCCAAATAAGCGCCGCGCTCGTGCATCCGGTGGATATTCGGGCTTCGGCAGATCGAGAGCTTTGCCGTTCAATATATCTTCCGGTTTCGGCAGGTCGATCCCAGGCACAAGCAGCTTCGGTAACGCATTGATCTCGTTGAAAATTTCTTTCTTTTCAGTCTCGTACGCGAGACAGGTCATACCTGCACGCGCGCGTTCATAGGCAGCCAACTCCACCCCTTTTGCGCGACTATAAATCGATAAGCTCCGCCTGTACGCGTTAAGAGCAGGCTCATATTTGCTGCTCAGACGGTAAAGGTGGGCCAGCGCAAACAGGGAGTTAGCCACTTCAACATGGTCCGGACCAAATGCGTTCTCGCGCAAAGCAAGCGCTCGTTGATACGTCTCTTCAGCCTTAGATACGTTCCTTTCACGATAGTGAAGTACTGCCAGCAGATCGAGTGTGGACGCAAGCTTTACATCAGTTGGCCCAAATTGTTGCTCCTGCAACGCCAGTAAGCGATCAAAACTTTTTTTCGCAGCCCTGTAATCACCCTTTGCATTATACAAATTGCCAAGATTGCCAAGTGCTGTTAAGACCATGGGATCGCCGGTCGGCAACAATCTTTCTCTGATCTCAAGGGCGCGTTTCGCGAGTGGAATCGCCTCGTCAAACTTGCCTTCCTTGAAAAGCTTCACTACCGACAAGCTCAAGTCGCTAGCTTCCTTGAGCTCTGGCGACTGCTGCATGGATTGTGAAATGAGGCTGCTGAGGAGCAGGCTCGTAAGCAGAACGAATATGTGTGTTCTCATCGTTTTGGAGGACGGCTGGGTCTAATCTCTATTCGGCTCGCCAATGCACGGCTCTGCTGCGACAACAGGTCCATCACAACCTCGGCGACATCGTTCGGTTGCAGTTGCCAACTCTTCTGATCGCTCGTCTCATCACCACCGAATTCAGTATTCACCGATCCAGGCATGATGTAACTCACCTTGATGTTGTCGTGCCTGACCTCCTGCATTAGCGCTTCACTAAAACCATTCAGGCCAAACTTCGAAGCGTTGTACGCAGCCATCTGCGGGTGTGCATTCGCGCCCGCAAGCGAGGAAATGTTGATGATGTGACCGCCACCACGTTGCTTCATCAGCGGAATTGCTTCGTGGCAACAGTAAAAGACTCCGAAGACGTTAGTTTCGAGTACGGTACGGAAGTCTTCGACACTCATAGACTCGACTGACGCGAATATGCCGACACCGGCGTTGTTGACGAGGACATCAACGGCGCCGACATCTGCAAACAGAGATTTGACCTGGTTGTAATCGCGCACGTCGCAGACGTAGCCCTTTGCCAAGCCTCGGCTCCGCCTGTTTATTTGTGACACTGCTTTCGTGATCTCGTCTTCGTGACGCGCAGTGATAGCGACGCTTGCGCCCGCGGCGACAAGAGATTCGGCAATTGCGCGGCCGATTCCTTTTGTACCACCGGTTACGATCGCTGTTTTCTTTGAGAGATCGATAGCCATGACAGTTTATTAGACAGGATTTATAAGATTTTCATGATTTACAAGATGCATCTTGTTCATTCTGTACATCTTGTAAATCCTGTCTAAACTTTACCCTTGAAGCTTGGCGCGCAGACGTTCATTCACGACCTTCGGATTCGCCTTGCCCTTCGACGCCTTAATTACCTGCCCCACAAAAAAACCAATCAACGCCTCTTTCCCCGATCGATAGTTCGCAACCTGATCCGGATTCGCGGCGATTACGTCGTCGATCAACGCATCGATCTCACCAGTATCACTCACCTGGACCATGCCCTTCTCTTCGATGATTGTTAACGCCGGCTTTCCAGTCTTAAACATCTCGACGAGAACATCTTTGCCCTGCTTGCCACTGATCTTCGCGTCGTCGATCAAACGCACGAGCGTGCCTAACTCCTTTGGCGGAACAGGCGAGTCACCCGCCGATAGTCCACCGGCTTCGAGTTCGCGTAACAACTCTGTCCTGATCCAGTTTGCAGTAGCGCGCGGATTGCCGGACGCCTCTGCCGCTGCTTCGTAATAGTCCGCGAGGTCTCGATCCGAAACGAGTTGAGAAGCATCTGCGTAACTCAAACCGTATTGCTCACCAAAGCGATTGCGGCGGTTCTCAGGTAACTCCGGCATAGCTCGCCGGACGTCCTCGATAAACTGCTCCGACACGATCAACGGCTGAAGATCCGGTTCCGGAAAGTAACGATAGTCATGCGCTTCTTCTTTCGAACGCATCACACGTGTTTCCATTGCACGATCGTCCCAAAGCCGCGTTTCCTGAGACAGCTTGCCACCCGATTCAAGAACCTTGATATGTCGCGCGACTTCAAACTCGATCGCACGTTGCATGAAGCGAACAGAGTTCAGATTCTTCAACTCCACCTTCGTGCCAAACTTCTCCTCACCAACACGCCTGACTGAAACATTTGCTTCGCAACGCAGATTGCCCTTCTCCATGTCGGCTTCCGAAGCGCCAACCCATTGCAGTGAACGACGGACGTGGTTGACGTAATCGTACGCTTCCCACGACGAACGAAAGTCAGGCTCGGTAACGATCTCGGCGAGTGGAACACCGGCGCGATTCAGATCGATATAAGAATAACGATCGACATCGGGAAGTCCTTCGTGCACGTTCTTGCCGGCGTCTTCTTCAAGGTGAAGTCGCGTGATCCTGATCTTCTTCGGGCGCCATTCGAGCGGATGACCTGCTTCGTCGCGCTCCGCAGTCATGATCTCGAGTTCGCCGTTGGCGGAGAAAGGCTGATCGTATTGAGAGATTTGATAGCCCTTGGGTAGATCGGGATAGAAATAGTTCTTGCGCGCGAAGATCGATTGCTGATTGACCTGTAATCCGAGCGCGAGGGCCGCACGCGCGCCGAGTTCCACAACGCGACGATTCAAGACCGGAAGTGCTCCGGGTAGACCAAGACAAGTCGGGCATGTGTTCGCGTTTGGCTCATCGCCGAAACGCGTCGCGCAGCCGCAGAAGATCTTTGATTCGGTGCTCAGTTGAGCGTGGATTTCAAGTCCGATAATCGTTTCCCAGGTCATCTACGTGATCCGCGTCTTCCATGGGGTCGGGGATTGTTACGTACTCCCCGGGGCTGGAACACCAACGGTCTTGGGTGAGATTGAAAACTCGGAAAAGGAGTTATCGGCGTCGCTAAAAACCCGTCAAACGGCGAAGGGTGAAATCGTCCGAACCGGTTGAATCGGCCACCCGTTACTCCAAAACCTATCCCGTCAAAAGGAAAGGACCCACCAAACGACTCGACGAACCGTATATCGTCCGAACTGCGACGCGACGATCCAAACTGCGCTTCGTTAGCTGCTGCCTCAGCGCGCAACACTTCTGCGCGACTGCGCCAGTACGCTTCTTCCTGTGCACGCATGCTGCGCACCTGTTCCACCGTTCGATCGGCGATCGCCGCGACTTCCTGTTGTCGCTCTTCCCACGACGGCAGGCCCAGTTCCTTGCGCTTGGTCTCATTCTCGACACGCGCCTGGCGATATTTCTCGAGATCCGCATTCGTGACTGTGCGTTGAGCGCTAGCTACACGAGTCTGTGGAGCGCGCTCAACTGGAACCTTCGGTGCGGTAGCTCGCTGCAACAATGATCCCTGCGAATCGCCGTTGGCCCGTTCAGTTGCAGCGATATCGACCGTGTTGAGTTGGATCGTTACCTGCATGCCGTTACCCACATCGTACGTGAGCGTTGAGTTTGTAACGGTAAACTGGTTAGGAATTTCGACACGGCGACCGTCCCGCATCACCACCGTGTACGCGTTAACCACAGATACCGTTAAAGACAGAAACAGCGCTGCAAAGAGAATTCTTCGTAGACCCATGGCTCGTACCTCATTTCTAAAAGCTTTGGACGATAGTATACCACCGGACGCCTCCTTGGAGTGCGGTGCCTTGGCACCGCTTTGGTAGGAATACTAAAGCGCCAACAAGTTGGCGCACTCCAAGGAGCGGCCCAATTGAAACAGTATTTTTAGAAATTACATATGTAAAATTCTTTGCAACTGGCGGCTCTCTCTGGTATACATGCGGCGCACCAAAATAGAAACCTACGTGGGTCATTGAAACGCGGTCGCCCGGTTCGACTTGGCGCAGCGCCGCTCGGTTCCAAACTCTTTCACAGAGGAGCGAGTGAGAATGGCAAAGACGGTTTGCAAAGTTTTGGGAGTCGTTTTCCTGTTGGTGGGAGTATGCGGATTTGCCGCACCAAATCTACTCGGCGCCCACCTTTCGCTGGCACATAATCTGGTTCACATCGTCTCGGGCATCATTGCCCTTTATTTCGGGTTTGCGGGAACCTTGTCAGGAGCGAAGACTTTTGCGCTTGTCTTCGGCGTGGTTTATCTCGCACTGGGAATTCTGGGATTGGCACTTGGGGCCGGCGAAGAGCGCATGTGGATGGTTGGACCACTCCACCTGGGCACAAGCGACCACGGCATTCACGTTTTGCTCGGCATCGTCTTTCTGGCGGGCGGACTGTTTACCAAAAAGATCGATTAGGTCTCGTTTTCAGGTTGCAAGGGAGAGTTCTGGTAAGTGGCGCAATTGCGTCCTCGATCTCCAACCCCTTGCAACCTGAGCCACAGTCATCCGTGGTTAATTAGCGGCGTGACGCGCGGTCCTCCGGTTATCGGATGGGCGTCCACCAGAACTCTCACTTCAAAAACTTCCTGCAGTATCTCCGGAGTCAGAACCTCTTTCGGTGTGCCCGAGTGAACTGCCCTTCCCTGTTTCATCAACATAATACTGTCGGCAAACTGCGCGGCGAGATTGATGTCGTGAGTCACCACGAGAGCAGCAAATCGATGCTGGTCACAACGCTTTCTGACCAGGGTCAGCAACGTGGCCTGATGTGAAAGATCAAGATTCGCTGTAGGTTCGTCTAGCAGGAGAATCGGGGCTTCAGTTGCGAGGGCGCGGGCCATGAGTGCTCGTTGCCGTTCACCACCGGATAGTTCGTTCATCAGCCGCGTGCTCAGATCGCTGAGTTCAGTCTCTTTCAGCACGGCATTGGCCACCTGAAGATCGCGTTCTGTTTCCCAACCCCAACCAGCATGAGTGGCCCATGAAAAACGGCCACCGAGGACAAATTCGAGAACCGTGACTGGAAAACGAAGCTCTGCTTCCTGAGCGACGACAGCGATGTACCGGGAGATGCTGCGGCGGTTGAGTCGCTCGAGTGGCTGGCCGTCAAGCATGATGACGCCTGATGCTTTTGGAATTTGTCCGTTGAGCGCTCGAAGCAGAGTGGATTTACCGGCGCCATTGGGACCGATAATCGCAGTAATCGCCCCTTCTTTTAACGACAGCGTCAGATCAGCCACCGCTATGCGACGGTCGTAAGCAAGAGTTAGCTCACGGGCTTCGAGCAAAGGATTCACACTCTCTTCAAGAGATAAATAAATAGCGGCGCACCGATCAGGGCCGTTATAGCTCCGACCGGCAACTCCCTCGGAGCGATGATTGTCCGCGCGACTGTGTCGGCAATGATCACAAAGAGTGCTCCGCCTAGTGCAGCCGCAGGAATGCTGAGCCGGTTGTCGCTGCCAAGCGAGAGTCGCGCAAGATGTGGAACGACCAATCCCACGTAGCCTACTGATCCACTCGCCGCGACCGAGCTTCCCACGAGCAAACTCGCAACAAGAAATACAACCACCCGCACACGCCCCACTTCAACTCCGAGATCGAATGCGTCACGTTCACCAAGCATCAGCAGATTCAACGAACGCGCGTGGAGCGTGAGCGCGAGCGCGCCCAGGATTGCTATCGTGATGGCAACCGGGAGCAGCGCCTTGCTCGTTCCTGATAGATCGCCAAGTAACCAAAAAGTAAACGATCGAATTCTCGTCGCATCCATCAGAGTGGTTACAAAAACGATCGCGGATGACAGAAATGTCGTCACAATCACGCCCGCAAGTATCAAACGCTCAGGCGTCGCGCCGGCGCGCCCGCGTGCCAGTCGATAGACGGCAAAAGTCGCAGCAAGCGCTCCGGAAAACGCCAGCAACGGCCGGACCCATTCCACAGCGCCGAAGAAAATCAAAGCGATCATTGTTCCCACTGCGGCGCCGTTTGAGATGCCGAGTAGGTAAGGTTCGGCGAGTGGGTTTCGCAAGAGGGCCTGGTAGCCTGCACCGGCAGTTGCGAGCGAACCACCGACCGCAGCAGCGAGCAAAATTCTCGGTAATCGTATTTGGAAGAGGATGTCGAACTGATCCGGTGTCAAGCCGCAGGCGCTCGTGCCGAGGGAGGCGAGCGCGCAGAGTGAATCGCGCGCTGGGAGTTTTTCACTCCCGATTAAGGACAGCGAGATGATCGTAAGAAGGAGCGCACCTGCAAGCAGTGCGCATGAGAT
>DASTVU010000245.1:0-6389 GCA_035758935.1 Pyrinomonadaceae bacterium
GTGATCGGCGTTCACTCCGCCAAGTTTCAAAACGAAAAAGAGACGGAGAACATCAGACGCATCATCCTGCGCTACGAAATCGAGCACCCCGTTTATAACGACTCCGAATATGCAGTCTGGCAAAGCTACGCTATCCGCGCATGGCCCACGCAGGTATTGATCGATCCGGCCGGATACATCGTTGGCGGCGTTTCGGGAGAAGGTAATTACGACGTTATCGATCAAACAATCGCGAAAGTTGCCGAAGAGTTTCGCAAAAAGGGCGAACTAAACGAGGAGCCTCTCAAACTCGTTCTCGAACGCGCCAAAGTCGGCGATCTGCCGCTTGCTTTTCCAGGCAAAATTCTTGCGGACGCAAAAACCGATCGACTGTTCATTGCCGATTCAAATCACAATCGCATCGTTGTCACAAAGCTCGACGGCACGCTCGTAGAAACAATAGGCACAGCCGAAGCGGGCGCTGCTGATGGCGCCTTTGATAAAGCGACTTTCTATCGTCCGCAAGGCCTCGCGCTGAATGGCGATAGTCTGTATGTCGCCGATACTGAAAATCATCTGATTCGTCGTGTCGATCTGAAAACACGCAACGTGGAAACAATCGCCGGCACAGGTCAACAGACACACGAATACTTCAAAACCGGACCAGCTCGTTCAGTGGCGCTGAGCTCTCCGTGGGATCTTCAACTCGTCGGTCGCGTGCTTTACATCGCGATGGCAGGACCACATCAGATCTGGCAACTCGATCTCGATAAGAACGAGGTCTCTACTTTTGCGGGCTCCGGGCGTGAAGCGCGTCTCGATGGTCCACTTCGTGACGCCGGCTTCGCACAACCCTCGGGACTTGCTAACGATGGAAAGAATCTATACGTCGCCGATAGTGAGTCGAATATTATCCGAGCGATCGACATCAACGGCGGCGCCGTGAAGACGCTTGTGGGCGGCGACCTGTTCGAGTTCGGCGACGTTGATGGCAACGGCGACGACGTTCGTTTGCAACATCCACTCGGTCTCGCGAGCTACGGCAACAAAATCCTGATCGCAGACACTTACAATCACAAAATCAAAGAGCTCGATCCAAAAGGCGAAACGGTCAAGACGTTTCTCGGAACAGGAAAGCCCGGACAAGCAGATGGCACGTCGCCATCGTTTTATGAACCCGGCGGTTTATCTCTCGCGAATGGAAATCTCTACGTTGCAGACACGAACAATCACGCAATCCGTGTCGTCGATCTAAAAACAAAGCGCGTCTCAACGTTGCGTTTGAACGGTCTCACGCCTCCGGCTAAAAACATGCAGGCACTCGAAACCGCGGCTGGCCCAAACGCTGAAGAGATCAAAGTCGCGGCGCAAAAAGTTCGCGCGGGCGCGAATGGTGCGCTGCAGATCGATGTGGACCTTCCGGCTGGTTACCACCTGAACCCGTCGGCGCCCCAGCGTTACAAGATTTCGGTCGACGGTAAGAGTTTGGCTGTCGATGAAAAGGTCGCGGCACGCTCAACGAAGGATCTGAAGTTACCGTTACGTGTGCCAATTAATGCGACTGGAGTTGGACCCGCAACGATTCGCGCGCAGGTCACGTTGTTTTACTGTCGTGAAGACAACACGGGCACGTGCCGCATCAAGACACTGGTCTGGGAAGTGCCCGTCGAGGTGACAGGCGACGCGAGTGCTCCGACAGACGTGAAACTTCGGGGCAAGTTAACCGCGGATTAACACGGAAAGGTCGGATAATGATTGCTCCGTGGAAATCCGGTCAACAATCAGTTAAGATCCGTGCTCCCCTAAATTCATAATTCAAGGAGTGAGTCCCAGTGGCAGATAAACCATTTCTCACTGATATCAAAACTTTGCGCGATCGCGCCCGACAACACATCGAGAATGGTGCTGTCACGGAAGGATACAGCGCAGATCGTGAAACCGTAGTGAAACTTTTGAACGAGGCGCTGGCAACTGAGATTGTCTGTGTGCTCAGGTATCGACGCCATTATTTCATGGCAACTGGAATCAACGCCGAAAGCGTGGCAGCGGAGTTTCTGCAACACTCCAACGAAGAGCAGGGACACGCCGATCAGCTAGCCCAACGGATTGTTCAGTTAAAAGGCGAACCCAATTTCAATCCCGAAGGACTGCTGACGCGCAGTCACGCGGAATACGCCGAAGGCACTTCGCTCGTCGACATGATCAAGGAAGATCTGGTTGCCGAACGCATCGCGATCGATAGTTATCGCGAAATGATCAGCTACTTCGGTAACGACGATCCTACTTCGAGACGGATGATGGAAGGCATTCTCGCAGTTGAAGAGGAACACGCCGACGACCTTGTGAGTTTGCTCGAGAAGATGGGCTAACGGTGCTTGGTTCTTGGTCCTTAGTGCTTTGTTGGATGAAGAGCCAAGTCCACGACAAAGAACAAAGTTCAAAGCACAAAGTTCAGATCGAAGGCGTGATGCTTTGCGTGCGAAGCATCACGCTTGTTAGTCTTCTGTCTCTTGTCAGAAAGTCAATCCAACCAAACTAACCCCGGCCGGCCAACCATGTGCCGTAGTTGCGGGGCAATTGTTGGCGCCGGTCAAACTCAATGCGGCGTTTGCGGAGCCTCGACTGCGGTTCAGCCAAACACCACTCCGGGTCAACCGCAACCGGATAAAGAAACGATCCGCTTCGCTCGCACAGTTCTGAATCGTCCTTACAAATTTACGATTGTGCTGCTGGTACTGAATCTGTTCGTGTTCATGTTGATGTGGTCATCAAGCGGACTCTCTTTAAGAGACCTGGAGCAAGGTTTTCCGGAACCGGTTCTGATCGCATACGGAGCGCAACTTAATTATCTGATCAATGCCCCGAACAATCAGTGGTGGCGGATTATCACGCCGATGTTTGTTCACATCGACTTGCTGCACCTCGGAATGAACATGTTCAGCTTGTTGATAATTGGACCATTCGTCGAGAAGCTTTATGGCTCAGCGAAGTTTGTCGTCTTTTGGGTCGCCTGTGGTCTCGCCGGATCGATAGCAACTTACCTTACGCTTCGTCCTTCGCTGGCCCACGGGACTTTAGGAACTTTTATCTTCAAAGCCGTCGACGCTCCAGCAGCAGGCGCATCCGGCGCGCTGTTCGGATTGGTTGGTGTTCTTTTCGTATTCGGCATCAAGTATCGTCACGAACTTCCGGAAGGCTTTAAGCGAGTTTTCGGAACCGGGCTGCTGCCAATTATCTTTATCAACCTGTTTATCGGTTTTGTAGGCCGCAGTTTTATTGGTAACGCAGCGCATCTTGGTGGACTCTTCGCAGGAGCCGCGCTCGCACTCATTGTTGATTACCGGCGACCCGGTGTACGCACCGGTATTACAACCATGTGGCGCGCGTTGCAGATTCTGGCGCTGGCGACAGTCGCTTTGGGAGCTTACAAGGTCGTCCGAAACTTCCAGCGTCCGCAGCCCGCACTCGTCCGCGTAACACCCAACACAAATAATTTAATTTTTCTGAGCTATGTAATTGCGATGAACAAGGTTCAGGAGAAGGTGGCCGCAGTTATCCACAAGAACGACTTGAATGATCTCGAGGCTGTGACACAGCAGGCACTTCAGGCGCCCGTACCGGACGCGCGTGCGTCGGAGCTAAGAAGCAAGCTATTAATTATCCTTTCGAAGCTTGCTGCGGCGGCGGCTTCGGCAAGTCCGTCGCCTGAATCAACAGGACGACCGCCGAAGTTGGACCAGCAGCTCATCGACGAGTACACGGACTGGCGTAAAGAATACGAACAATGGCTAGCAGGCGCGGCCAAAACCTACACGGCAGCGCCCTGAGAAAGATTCAACAAAACTTTTTAGGAGAGAGAGATGGAAATCAGGAAAGTCGGAGTTTTAGGATGCGGACTCATGGGCGCAGGTATCGCGCAGGTTGCAGCGACTGCGGGATTTGAGACAGTCGTAAAAGAAGTTTCAGACGATCTGATCGCAAAAGGATTTGGCGGTATCGAGAAGTCGCTCGCAAAATTTGCGGAAAAGGGAACGATCACGTCAGAACAGCAAACAGAAATCCGCGGTCGTCTGTCCGGCACGACTTCATTCGACAAACTCGCGGATTGCGACATCATCATCGAAGCGATTATCGAGAACCTCGAAGAGAAGCGTTCGACCTATAGGCAGTTGGACGAGATCTGCAAGCCTGAAACGATCTTAGCTTCGAATACGTCGTCGTTGTCGATCACCGAAATGATGACTGCCACGTCGCCCGAACGTCAGCAACGATTCATCGGCATGCACTTTTTCAATCCGGTGCCGTTGATGAAGCTGGTTGAGGTAGTGAAAACAATTCTGACGGACGAAGCGGTTTATGAGCAGGCCGTTGAGTTTGGCTCAAAGCTCGGGAAAGTTCCGGTGCGAGCCGGCGATAAGACCGGGTTCATTGTCAATCGTTTGCTCGTGCCTTACATGCTCGACTCGATTCGCGCTTTGGAAGAGGGCGTCGGCTCGATCGTTGACATTGACAACGCGATGAAGCTCGGGTGCGGTTATCCGATGGGTCCGTTCACACTCGGAGATTTTGTCGGTCTCGACACGACGTACTACATCGCCGAGATTATGTTCAATGAGTTTCGAGAAAAGCGCTTCGCGCCGCCGCCACTATTGAAGCGCATGGTGCTGGCCGGTCTCTACGGACGCAAATCCGGCCGCGGCTTCTACGACTACACCAAAGATCCCAAGAACCCGACGCCGATGAACCTCATCTAGTGCTTAACGCCGAAGGTAAGATCGAGAGAATTCATCAACTTGATGCGCCTCGAAGCATCTCCTATACTGCCAAACGTAATAACTACTCAGCTCGCGGAGTCGAATCGGTTGCAGCCTACGGTGTATGAAGGTCGTCTTAACGCGGAAGCGTTTCGCTTCGCCATCGTCGCCAGCCGCTGGAACGAATTGATCTCGGCACGACTGATAGAAGGCGCGCTCGACGCTCTGAAGCGACTGGGTGCGCAGGACAGCCACGTCAGTCTGTATCGTGTCCCTGGCTCTTTTGAGATTCCGCTGCTGGCGTTACGACTTGGTGAATCGCGTAAGTTTGATGCAATCATTTGTCTCGGCACGATCATTCGCGGACAAACTCCGCATTTCGATTACATCGCTGCCGAAGTGGCTCGTGGCATTTCGCATGCAGGTCTGACCACAGGCTTGCCGGTTGTATTCGGAATCGTTACAGCCGATACGGTCGATCAAGCACTCGATCGTGCAGGTGTGAAACTGGGGAACAAGGGTTTTGAAGCCGCCATGACAGCGGTGGAATTAGCAAATCTTTACAAGGAAGCGTTTTGAGGCCACAAAAGGCACAAAAGAGATCTAGCCACAAAAAAGCACAAGAGGTACATAATCAGGTTGAAAACCTTTATGTGCTTTATGTGCCTTTTTGTGGCTAGATCTTCTTGTGCTCCTTTGTGGCTGGTAATACTTTATGGGTTCGCGACGTAAGGCACGTGAATGTGCCTTGCAAATGCTCTTTGCGGCTGACGTTGCCGAAACACCTGCGGATGATGTGGTCCGAAGCTACTGGGCTGAGCTCGGTGAATCGGATCTGGACACCACCGCCCGGGATTTCGCTACCCGCCTTGCTTTGCAGACGCTTTCAAACCTGGAACTGCTCGACGAACGCATCCGCTCACGTGCGGAACACTGGCGTATCTCACGTATGGCGGTCGTCGATCGCAACATCCTCCGCCTTGCCGTGTACGAATTTCTTTACGAACCAACTCCACGCACGGTGGCGATAAACGAAGCACTCGAGATCGCTCGTCGCTTCTCGACGTACGAAGCCACCCAGTTCATCAACGGCATTCTTGACGCAATCAAACGCGACCTCGACGAACAGCAACCACAGAAAAACGTCCAACCCGAGGTGGAAGACACTGAACCGAGTGCGCCCACAGGCGAAGATGAGTAAAGAACTTGTCAACGCTCCAAGACCAGCTAAAACAGATCGCCTCAGCGCTCGATGATCTGCGCGTCAGTCCCGCTGATGGCCCGGAAACACGTAAAGCACTCGACGGGCTCTTCCGTCGCACACACAACCTCAAAGCCGCTGCCGCTGCTGACGGACTGCATGAACTAAGTCACGCCGCGCACGAATTGGAGAATGTCCTTCATTCGCTTCGCACCGGAAGTTCAACTCTCAACGATCAGGCGCTGCAGCAGCTATCGGAAAAGTCGGCAGCAATTTCCGACAGCTTGCCGGTTGTTCCGGCAGAAATATGGAATTCGTTAAAGGCAGAAGAGCGACACGCTCTGTCTCAAGCTGTTAAAGAAGGTGCGAATCTTTTTCTTATCCAGACAAGCTTCGACGTCGCCGACTTCGATCAGCGTTTTCAAAGACTGAAAGAGATTTTGAGCAGCACTGGC
>DASTVU010000246.1:0-6199 GCA_035758935.1 Pyrinomonadaceae bacterium
TGCGAGTGGCCGCCAAACTTCTCAAACAAATCTGAACACGCAGTCAAACCATCCAGAAGATGATAAGCCTCGATACTTCGGCCAGAACCATGGGCCATCTCACCGTCGACTGACAACACCACACAAGGCCGGTTCAAACGCTCTGCAATCTTCGACGCTGCAATTCCGATCACGCCGCGATGCCACCCTTCGCCGGCAATAACTGCCGCGTAACAGTCCTTAGGATCTTTCAACTCGGAGACAGCCAGATCGATGATCTGCTGTTGGACCGTCTTTCGCTCTTCGTTACGAGCGTCGAGATGATTCGCCAGATGGCGCGCGAGGTTCGAATCACGCGTATCAAAGAGCTCGACGACAGCTTTGGCCGCATCCATCCGTCCGGCCGCGTTTATACGTGGCCCAATCCGAAAGCCCAGGTCGTATGCTGTCATGCCCTTGCCGTCTCCGCAACCTGCAACATCGATCAACGCACGCAAACCCGGGTTTGCCACACGGGCCAGGTCTTTCAGTCCGATTGCGACGATCGTGCGGTTCTCGCCGACGAGTTTCGCCACGTCGGCGACTGTCCCGATCGCCACAACCTTCATAAAGGCAGGCACTTGCGCTTCACGACCGTATTCCCGAAACAGCGCGTGTACGAGCTTGAAAGCTACTCCAACACCGGCGAGGTTCTTATCCGGATATTCGCAACCCACCTGGTTTGGATTTAGCACCGCGAAAGCCGGAGGTGCGCCTTCCTTCTCATCGGGCAGGTGATGATCGGTGATGATTACATCGAGGCCGTTGTCGCGCGCCCAGTAAAGCGGTTCGTGTGCGCGAATGCCACAGTCGATACTGACGACGAGTTTGTATCCGTCAGCGAGTGCTTTTTCGAGCGCCGGCTGTTGGATTCCATAGCCTTCAGTGAAGCGATGGGGAATGTGAAAACCGGCGTTTGCTCCGAGAAGTTTGAGGGCGCGCAAAAGCACGGCGGTTCCGGTCGTTCCATCGACGTCGTAATCACCGTAGATCAGGATGGGCTCACGTGCCTCAACCGCACGCTTGAGACGCGCCACAGCCTCCTTCATACCGAGCATGGAGTAAGGCTCATGAAGTTGATCGTAAGTTGGAGACAGGAAGACGCGCGCATCGCGCTCGTCGGCATACCCGCGGTTTATAAGAAGAGCTGCCAGGATTGGTGAGACACCTAGAACGCGTGCCAGTGAGGCGGCCCTATCGGCATCATGCTCGCGCACGATCCAGCGTTTGGCTTTCATCTATTGCCACAAAAAAGCACAAAAGGCACAAAAAGCACAGAATGAATTTTAATTGATTTAAGCCTCATATTTACTATGTGCCTTTTGTGCTATTTGTGCCTCTTGTGGCCCTATTCGGCGAACCACCCGTTTGCATCGAGCAGCTTGACGCCAATCCTTCTATTGCCATCGATATCGTCGATCCACGATCCATTCACTTCGGCCGTTAGCTTACCACCAAATGGCGGCACGAGCTGAACCGTCGATCCCAGCGGCACATCAACGTCGATGAGGAGCGTTGCGCCGCCGCGACTGATCTTGGTGGCCTTTGCCTTGGCCTGAAAAGATTTTCCTGACGCGTCTGTTCCCTCCACGTCCAAAGCGAACTCGACGGGCACTCGCGGGCTTCGCGGTCGCTGGGAAGATCCTTCACTCATTACTGATCACCGCCCTTTTTTTTCGGTTAGCTACTTCAGAGGAGGGGCCGTGATCAGTGTATCAAATCCGCGTTTATCTGTGGCTTAAATACTTCCAGAGATATAGCCCGCTGAAAGGGCCACCAAAATCGCAATTCCCACGATCACCCGATAGACGATGAAAACACTCGTCGAGTGCGTCCGCAGATATCGCAACAGGAACCAGATGGACGCATAACCCACAACGCCTGAAACCACCGTCGCGACCGCGAGTGAGCCGTAGCTCCCTGCCGGCAACTTCTCGATCGCCTCTTTCAGTTCCAATAATCCACTCGCTGCGATCGCCGGAATCGAGAGTAAGAAAGAAAATCGCGCGGCCGTTTCGCGAGTCAGGCCCGAGAACAATCCGCCCATGATTGTCGATCCCGACCGGCTCGAACCGGGAATCAACGCCAGCACTTGTGAGAAGCCCACCGCGAGCGCATCGGAAACGCGCAGCCGGTCCATGCCGTGATCTCTTTTACCGACCAGCTCGGCAATCGTCAGCAATACACCCACAACGATCATCATCGTCGCGATTACCCAGAGATTCTTAGTGAATGGGCCTTCGATCTGTTTCTTTAACACGAGGCCGACCGTTCCAACCGGCAATGATCCGATAATCACCAGCCATCCCAACCACGCGTCTTTTGACAGCTTTGGCTGGCCCGGTTGGTTCTGCCCGCGCAGCAGAGCAAGATGATCCGTAGTGAAGGCCCGCAGGATGTTAACTATGTCTCGCGCGAAGTAGATCAAAACTGCGAGCAAGGTTCCGAGTTGAATGACCGCGATCGTGGCGGTCGTCTGTTCTGCTTGCAACGTCTTATCGGCGCCGCCGTAAAGATTGATCACACGTGCGGCGAAAACGAGATGTGCTGTTGAACTGACCGGGATGAATTCTGTCAGGCCCTGAACCAGGCCGAGGAAGATAGCTTGAAGGATGGTCATAAATCGGTGCTTTGTACTTTGTTCTTTGTACTTTGTCTACGGATCAATGAGCCAAGTGCTAAGCACAAAGTACAAAGCACTAAGCACAATTCCACGAGTTACTCCCGAAACGAGTTTCTTTCAGCAATCCAATCGTACATGGCGGGTGGCATCAGCATGCTCGCCCGCACAATCGTTGCTAATTGCCATGGGAAAGCGTAGATCGCCTTCTCCTTTTCGATGGCTGAAACGATTTTTTTAACACCAGTATCGAGCTCCATCAGGTACGGCATCTTTGCTTCACGCCCCGAGGTCAGCGCAGTCTTGATGAAACCCGGATGGATGATCGTGACGCCCACGCCCGTATGGCGCAGGTCGATCCGAAGACTCTCAAAGTAAGCCGTCAGTGCGGCCTTGCTAGCGCAGTATGCCGCAGACTTAGCGAGACCTCGATAAGCTGCCAGACTGGAGATTGCCACCAAACGTCCCTGTCCACGTTCGACCATTTCCGGAAGAACGGCACCAACACTGTTCACCGCTCCGAGAACATTTATGCCGATGACGTTTGCCGCGTGTTCCGGCGTCAGTCGAGTCGCGTGATCGGATGTGCCGATACCGGCATTGGCGATCAGAATGTCGATTGGGCCAAGCTCTTTCCGAAAACGATCCGCAGCTGCCCGGACGGCGTCGACATCACGCACATCCGCCGACGCTGCAACAGCCTTAACGTTGCGCTTCTTGGCCTCATCAACAATCTCCTGTAGCAATTCCTCACGCCGTGCCAACAACCCGAGATGCGCACCACGAGACGCGATCTCCAGCGCGATTCCTCGTCCAATACCGGAAGAGGCGCCGGTGATCATCACCACTTTGTTGGACCAATAAGCCATTTGAAGAACTTTGTGCTTAGTGCTTTGTACTTTGTTGTGTTCGCGACAAAGTACCAAGTACACACAACAAAGTACGAAGATCTAGATCAGCACGATTACAGGCGTGATCACCGGTTTGGCGCCGGTTTGCTTCTGGATGAAGCGTTTCAACTCCACGCGCACGTGTTCCTTCAAAAGCGTTTCGTCTGAGAGGGTCTGCCGCGACGCACCGGTGACCGCCGACGTAACAATGCGCTTCGCATCCGCCAGCAGGTAGTTTCCAAAACCGTTTCCTGTGCTCAACCCGCGCACGCCACGCGCCGCAATCTTTGGCTCACCATCAAGCTCACCGGTTTCCTGATCGATGGTTACGACAACCATCACAGTTCCCTCGTAAGCGAGTTGCTTGCGCTCACGTACTGTCTCGCTGTCGATCTCCTTGAAGCCACTCTCATCGATAAACGTGCGTCCGATTTCACGCTTGTCAATCACTGCTGCACGCTCGCCATCGAGCTCAAGCACATCACCATTCTCGATGAGGATAATGTTCTCTTCTTTATAACCGAGATGGTTTTTTACAAACTCCTTGTGCCGAAACAGCATGCGATACTCACCGTGAATCGGAACCACAAACTTAGGCCGCACAGCTTCAGTCATGATGCGTATGTCTTCCTGCGAAGCATGACCACTGACATGGACCAACCGGCGCTTCTCTTCAATAATGTTGGCGCCGCGCTTGTAGATGAATCCGATCATGCGCGAAATCAATCGCTCATTACCCGGAATGATGCGAGCCGAAAGCACGACCGTGTCGCCTTCCTCAATCATCAGCCCCTTGTAACTCTGTGTCGCCATCTGTGAAAGCGCGGCCCGTGCCTCGCCCTGAGAACCGGTAACCAGAAACACGATCTCATCGTCACTCATCATCTTTGCCTGGTTGAGCGACACCATTAATCCGTCGGGAATATCGAGATACCCAAGCCGGTCCGCAACCTCGACGTTCTTCTGCATCGATCGTCCAAGCACGCAAACGTGACGATCAAACTGCTGCGCCACGTCGAGCACGATCTGCAAACGATGAATCGACGAGGCAAACGCCGCGACTACGATGCGACCTTTCGCTTCGGAAAAGATCTCTTCAAAGGCAGGGATCACGGCGCGTTCGGAAGGCGTGCGACCGGGAACCGTTGCATTCGTGGAGTCGGACAATAAAGCAAGAACGCCGTCCTGCCCATATCGCCTGAACGAACGCAGATCTATTGGCTCACCGATAACCGGCGTCTCATCCACTTTGTAATCGCCTGTATGAATGATCGTGCCGACGGGAGTCTTGATTCCGAGTGAGAAACAATCGACGAGCGAGTGCGAAACACGAATGAACTCAACCGAGAAAACGCCGATATCGACAACGTCTCTCGGCTCGACGCGATGCAGCAACACATCGCCGAGCAGGTCGTGTTCTTCAAGCTTGCTTTCGGCTAAACCTGCTGTGAAATGCGAACAATAGACAGGAACGTTGAATCGCTTGAGTAAGTATGGCAGCGCGCCGAGGTGATCTTCGTGACCGTGCGTAAGAACGATCGCGGTGATGTCGTCCTTATATTCTTCGAGAAAGCCAAAATTCGGAATCGAAACATCGACGCCGTAGGCCGTTTCCTCAGGAAAGCCCATCCCGGCGTCGAGAATTAACATCTCGTCGCCGTAGCGCAAAGCCATGCAATTCATTCCAAACTCGCCGATACCACCGAGCGGGATGATCTCGAGGACACTAGCCATAAATCGCAAGAGTATAGCACGTTACACGGATTCGCACGGGTGACATGAGTCCGTTTTCCTCGGTATTATCCGGCTATGAGCAAACCAATCCTTGTCGTGGCTATCCTTCTCTTTTCATGTTTCACGGCGCTGGCGGCAACGCCGACGATGCGTCTGGACTACTACCACACCGGCGATGCGACGCAGGAAGTGTTCAGCGTGGACCGTGTCGTGATTGAACCGCTTCCATGGCCCGGTGATCCGAAGCAGGCGATAGATTCGTCGAATCTCGGAAAGTATCTGTTCGAAGTTCGCGACGCGAAGTCGAAGCAGCTTCTTTACTCACGTGGATTTGCTTCAATCTATGGTGAGTGGGAGACAACGGACGAGGCTAAAACAATAAAGCGGACATTTCAGGAGTCGTTGCGCTTTCCCGAACCGTCCGCGCCCGTCACCATTACGCTGAAGAAACGCGACGCGAAGAACGTCTTTCAGGACATCTGGACCACGACGATCGATCCAGCGGATCAGTTTGTCGATCGGTCCAAACCCGTCGCGCCCGCGCCGCTGGTCACGATTCAAAAGGCAGGCGATCCAGAAACAAAGGTTGACTTTCTGATCCTTGGCGATGGTTACACGGCTGCTGAGGCGAAGAAGTTTGAAACAGACGCACGTCGTCTTACGGAAACGCTCTTCGCCACGTCACCATTCAAAGAGAATCGTAGGAACTTCAACGTCTGGGGGCTCTGCCCGCCCGCGGCCGAGTCAGGTATTTCACGTCCCTCTACTGGTATCTATCGTGACTCGCCGATTGGCGCCACTTACGACGCCTTTGGATCTGAAAGATACGTGCTGACTTTCGATAATCGCGCGTTGCGTCGCACGGCGCAGTTTGCTCCGTATGAGTTCATCGAAGTGCTCGTTAACAATCGCACTTACGGTGGCGGTGGCATTTTCA